>CAIUQW010000351.1 GCA_903901395.1 uncultured Chlorobiales bacterium
GATCGTAGGTCACGCCGAACTGTTCGAGAATCTGGGCGGCGATGTTGTCGTCACCCTTGAGGATCGACAAGAGCAGATGCTCCGTGCCGATAACGGTGGACTTGCAGATTTTGGCTTCGAGATAGGTGATCTTGAGCACCTTCTCGGCCTGCTTGGTGAGCGGCACGTTGCCCATCTGCGCCGCCGGAACCTTGGGATGGGTGTTCTCCTCGATCTTCTGCTTCAGACGGAACAGATCGACCTTGAGGTTTTTGAGAATCTTCGCGCCGATGCCCTCACCTTCACGGATCAGACCGAGCAAAAGATGCTCCGTGCCGATGTAGTCATGTCCCAGACGCAAAGCCTCTTCACGGCTGAGCCTGATGACATCCTGAACTCTATTCGAAAAATTTCCTTCCATTATGTATTGTACTGGTAAAATTGAGGGTAAGCTCCTTGAGACGCTTTGTATATCTTCACTCAGTGAAACTCAAACCGGACAACCGTTTCACGACTGCTTGTAAAATAACTATAATAAAACAGACGCCATATCAAATCAATTCATTCGAAAAAAACAGTGATGATAAATTAAACGTTTCAACCGCCTTTTACGCCATGACTGCCCGACACATTCTCATCGACGACAAGAATCCTCTGCACCGCGAACTGCCAATCTACCGGGCGGGTCAGGTTGGCGCGGTCAGGCTTTCGGACAGCGAGTACAAGGTGTACGACTCGATGGAGATCGACGCGCAAGACTACGCCGCCCTCTTCCACTACGGCGTCATCGAGGCGCTTAACGCGCTGCCCTTCATCTCCGAATCGAACAACGGCCTCGACAGCTGGGATGAAGCGTTTCTCGCATCGGCCAGCATCGGCGCAATGCGCGGCATCATCGACAGTTGCATCGAAACCATCGCCGGAAAAAGCCCCGAACGCATCATGCTCGGCTGGCAGGACGATCCTGAACGCATAGCGTACTGGCGCGAAATCGATCCGGCAAAGACGCTTGACTTCCTGACGCAGCTCCGCGACTTCGCGAGCCACGCCCTTGAAAACGGCTACGATCTCGAATTCATCCTGTAGCTGACCCGCCGATTCCTCTCTTTCCCGATTAATCCGATTGCGACCGGCACGATGCCGTGTCTGGTATCGACGGCGCGCCATTTCGTCAACGCAAGATCGGAACCAATAGCCCCGGGCGCGGGTAGTAACTCCCAAAAGGAGATTTCATATGAAGATAGGATTCATCGGCCTCGGCAAGATGGGGTTCAGTATGGTCGAGCATCTGCTTGAACTCGGCCATGATGTTGTGGCGTATGATGTTTCGGCGGAGGCGGTTGCGGCGATTGCGGCCAAAGGGGCGACGGCGGCGAGTTCGTTGCAGCATCTCGTTAGCGAGCTTTCCGCGCCGCGCGTCGTCTGGATGATGGTGCCTGCCGGGCCACCGGTCGATGCGGTGCTTGGCGGCATCAAGCCGTTCCTGAAGGCGGGCGACATCGTCATCGATGGCGGTAATTCGCGCTACACCGACACCGTCGCCCGCGCGGAAAAACTGCGCGAAAAGGGCATCCGAATGCTCGACATCGGCACCAGCGGCGGGCTGGAGGGCGCTCGCCACGGCGCGTGCATGATGGCCGGGGGTGAGCGCGAGGCGTACGACCTCGTCGAGCCGATGCTGCGCGACCTTTGCGTCGAAAATGGCTGCGGCTACATGGGGGCGTCGGGCGCGGGGCACTTCGTCAAGATGGTGCACAACGGCATCGAGTACGGCATGATGCAGGCGATCGGCGAAGGATTCGAGCTGCTCCGCGCGAGCGGTTACGACCTCGACAACGAAGCGGTGGCGCGGGTCTGGTCGAATGGATCGGTGATTCGCGGCTGGCTCATGGAGCTTGCCGAAAAGGCGTTCTCGAGGGACGGTCAACTCGGCTGGCTCGGCGGCAAGGTGGCCGATTCGGGCGAGGGGCGCTGGACGGTCGAGGCCGCCGTCGAGCTTGGCGTCTCCGCGCCGATCATCACCGGGGCGCTGTTCGAGCGCTTCAGGTCGCAGAAGAGCGAGCACTTTTCGGACAAGGTGGTCGCGGCGTTGCGCCATGGCTTCGGCGGTCATGCGTTCCAGAAACCGGAGGCCGGGGAGGAGAATGCATGAGCGGCGCAATCGACAA
>CAIUQW010000352.1 GCA_903901395.1 uncultured Chlorobiales bacterium
CTCTATTCGCGGACGGCGGAGTTCGCTGGCGAGTTCGGCTGGGCGCTCTCCCGCGCCGACATGGTTTTCGTGGCGGGCATCTACCCCTCGCGCGAAAAGGCCGAGGACTACCCCGGCATCACCGGCGAGCTGGTTGCGGAGGCGGCGAGAACCGCCGGAGCGAAAAAGGTGCACTTCGCCGGAGAGAGCGAGGCGCTGCTCTCGGCGCTGAGGGACGAAGCCGCGCCGGGCACGCTTTTCCTCTTCATGGGGGCGGGCGACATCACCCACCTCGCCGCGCGATTCGCGGCCTGGTGCGCTGAAACCCGCGACAACGCAAGCGATTCGGTCTCATGACCTCGGTCGAAAACGGACATAACCGGAGCGACAGGCATGGCTCGTCCGGCAAATAAGCGGTCGAAAGACGATCCGCTGAACGAGCCGGTTCAGCCGGAGTTCGACAATCCGCCGGAGGCGCGTCCCCGCAAGGGCAAGCTTGGGCGCATTCTCAGAGCCACGCCGGTGATGATGAGCTTCGTCGTGATGCTGCTCGCGGCTGTCGGCGCGCTCTCCTGGTACGCGACGCAGTGGAAACGGCAGGTGACGGTCAACCGGATCGTCGTCAGCGGTACGTCGCTGATTCCGGTCGCTGAAATCGAAAAACGCCTGAAAGGTTTCAAGGGTAAGAACCTTGACGAGGTGCTTCTCGACGATGTCCGCCACGCGCTCATTTCGGAGCCTTATATCCGGGAGATGCAGATCGGCAAGGAGATGAACGGCATTCTGCGCGTCAGGATCGAGGAGCGTCGTCCGGCGGCAATTTTCGCTGACGAAAACCGTAACCTCATTATCGATACCGAAGGAAATCTTTTGCCAGACGAGCAAGTTTCACAACGATTCAGGCTTGTTCCTGTGTATGGCGCAAGAAGCGTTGGCCCGGTGCGACCGGGCGGCGTGCGTGAGCTGAATGCTGCGGACAGGACTCTGCTTTTCGCCCTGCTCGACGCTTTCTCACAAAGCGCCTATGTCCGGATGCTGGTATCCGGCATCGATCTCGCCAGGGACAACGGGACGTGGTTTACCGTGGCGGGATCGCCGATTCGCTTTATTGTGGGCAATGACGGTAATTTCAAGGAAAAATTGAAAAAATTCGAGATATTCTGGCAAAAGGTTGTTGCAAAGAAAGGGCTTGATTGCTATGAGTCGGTCGATCTTCGTTTTCGGGAGAGAGTGTTCGCCACTACGCCCCAGATCGAAACAGAACTCGCAGATTCTACGGCGGCGACGCCAATACCGCAGGCTGCTACCAAAATTCCCGATGAACATCATTGAAATACTGAACTTCTCATGCCGAAGAGTAATATTGTCATAGGTCTCGATATAGGAACAACAAAGGTTTGCGTCGTTGTCGCCGAAAAGGATGATCTCGGCAAGCTCAACGTCCTCGGCAAGGGACGAGCCAACTCCGACGGCCTGCAACGCGCGACGGTGGTCAACATCAACAAGACCGTTGACGCCATCAGCAAGGCGGTGGCTGACGCCGAGCGCGAGTCCTCCATCAAGATCAAGGGGGTGAACGTCGGCATCTCCGGCGCGCACGTCCACTGCATCTACAGCAACTCCGAAATCAGCGTCAACCAGACCGGCATCGTCAACGAGTCCGATGTGCGGCGCTTCCTCGAAAAGGCCAAGACCAACATCCGCTATCTCGACATCGACCACGAGATCATCCACGTCATTCCGCAGGAGTTCATCGTCGATGATCAGGACGGCGTGCTCGATCCCATAGGCATGGCGGGAACCACCATGCGTGGCAGCGCCTACATCGTCGTGGGGCTGCGCACCAAAATTCGCAATATCAAGCAGTGCATCGAGAAAGCGGGTCTCGAAGTGAGCGCCATGACCTTCGAACCCGTGGCCTCCGGTCTCGCCGTCATGAAGGAGAGCGAGAAGAAGAGCGGCGTGGTGGTGATCGACATTGGCGGCGGCACCACCGAGGTGGCCATCTATATCGACGGCGCGATCCGCTACTCCGAGGTGATCAAGGTGGCGGCCAACGACGTGACGCACGATGTCGCTTACGGCATCAAGGCGCTCAACGACGTGGCCGAGGAGATCAAGATCCGTTACGGCTGCGCCTACTCGAAGGTGCTCGACGGCGACGAGGAGATTCTCATCGAGGGGATCGAGGGGCGTCCGCGCAAGTCGTTCCAGAAAAGTTCGCTGACGGTGATCGTCGAAGCCCGCATGATGGAGATTTTCGAGCTGGTGCGCGACATCATCAAGCGCTCGGGCTACTACGAATATCTCAACGCCGGGGTGATCATCACCGGCGGCGGTGCGCTGCTTCCCGGTACGAGTGAGCTGGCGGGAGATATTCTCGGCCTCGATGTGCGCACCGGCTATCCGGAGGGGATTTCGGGCGGCATCAAGGAGGCGATCAACAACCCGATGTACGCAACCGTCATGGGGCTTGTCGCGCATTCATTGCAGAACAATCTCTATCAGGATTACGGAGAGGTGATCCCGGCAAAGCCCGTGCCGCAGGCCCCGGAGCCGATCACGCCGCCGCCGCCGGAGACCGCGCAGCAGCCTCAGCAGAACGGCGATCAGAATCCCGATGCGCCGCAGAGTGGAAAGAAGTTTGTAGACCGCTTGAAGAAGTTCTGGGATCAGTTATAATTAGAAGGGTCTCCCGATTATTTTGCCGTCAGAATTCCGGTTGCAGGAGGGATTAAGGCGCAATCGGGATTCGTAACAGATAAAGAGAACGAGAAGGCCTCGACAGGATAAACAAGGAAAGAAACCATGGCATTCGAACTCGATCCGGGCCTGTTCGACAGCGACCAGAGCAGCGGAGTCAACATCAAGATCGTCGGCGTTGGCGGATGCGGCGGCAATGCGGTCAACAACATGATGGACCGCAAGATATGCGGCACGGAGTTCGTTGTCTTCAATACCGACCGCCAGGCGCTTCTGAACTCGAAAGCGCCGATCCGCGTGCAGATCGGCAAAAAAGCCACCAACGGCCTCGGCGCTGGCGCTGATCCGGCCAAGGGGCGGCTCGCCGCCGAGGATGACCGCGAGCTGATCGCCATGCAGCTGCGCGGCGCGGATCTCGTCTTCATCGCTGCGGGCATGGGCAAGGGCACCGGCACGGGCGCGGCTCCGGTGGTCGCCTCCATCGCACGGAATATGGGCATTCTGACCATCGGCGTCGTCACGCGGCCATTCAGCTTCGAAGGGCAGATCAAGTCGCGCATCGCCGATACGGGAATCGCCGAGCTGCGTAAATATATCGACACCCTCATCATCGTCGAGAACGAGAAAATTCTCAGCATCGCCGACGAGGGGGTCAGCGCCACCGAGGCGTACAATATGGCTAATGACGTGCTTTTCCGGGCGGTCAAGGGGATCGCCGACATCATCACCCACCACGGTCACGTCAACGTCGATTTCGCCGACGTGCGCAGCATCATGCAGGGCGCGGGCGACGCCGTCATGGGTTCCGCCGCTGCCGCCGGTGAGCGCCGCGCTTTGAAAGCGGCCTCGGACGCCGTGACCAGCCCGCTGATGGAGGGTGTCAAAATGCGTGGCGCCAAAGGGGTGCTGGTGAACATCACCGGCGACGTGACCATGCGCGACATTGCCGACGCCATGAACTACATCGAAGAGCAGGTCGGCAGCGAGGCGAAGATCATCAACGGCTATGTCGATGAACCGCAGGTTGCGGGCGAGATTCGCGTCACGGTGATCGTCACCGGCTTCAGACGTCTCGAACCGGACGAGGAGCGGCTGGTCAGCGCCCAGTCCGGGCCGATGGAGAAAGCCGCGCCGAAAGCGCCGCCCGTGCAGGGCTTCGGACGCCCCGTGCAGGCCTCCGGCTATGCCGAAACGGTGGTCGAGGATATGCGCATTCCCGCCTATATCAGGAAGAGCCGCTCGATCCAGGAGCCGTTCGACATTGGCCGCGCGAACAACACCATCTCCCGTCCTGCCGGATCGATCTCGTATGCGCCGGATGACGACAACGAGCAGATTCAGAAAGGCTCGACCGATACTCCGGCCTATCTACGCCGGAAAAACAACCCGCCATTGCAATGACGCGAACCGGGAGAAGTGCGATGCCGCTTTTCCCGGCTCGCCGCCATTGCTTGATACTTTCCCCAAGCTTCGCCGCCCCCCGGGCGCGGTCGCCTGAGTGTCGGGCGACCAACGGAGCTGCAACCACTTCAAAAAGGAGTTCATCATCATGAGTTACCGGACGATTTCCGCCGAAGAGGCCGTCATGGCCATCAAATCCGGGGACAGGGTTTTCCTCCACACCGCCGCCGCGACGCCGCAACGCCTGATCGAAGCGATGGTCAGCCGCGCCGGCCACTTGCGCGACGTCGAGATCGTCAGCCTGCACACTGAGGGAAACGCTCCCTACGTCAGGCCCGAATATCAGGAGAGCTTCAGGCTCAACGCCTTTTTTGTCGGCAAGAACGTCCGCTCCGCCGTTCAGTGCGGCTATGCCGACGCCATTCCGATTTTCCTGAGCGATGTGCCATCGATGTTTTACGACAATATCATGCCGCTCGACGTGGCTCTGGTGCATGTTTCACCGCCTGATCGTCACGGCTACTGTTCGCTCGGCGTCTCGGTCGATGCCTCCAGGGCCGCTGTGCATACGGCGAAGCATGTGATCGCGCAGGTCAACCCGAACATGCCCCGCACTCACGGCGAGGGGCTGCTCCACGTCAGCAAGATCGATGCGCTCGTCGAGGTGGATGACCCGCTCCCGGAGACGCCGCGCCACGAGCTGACCGCCGCCGAGCGGCAGATCGGCCAGCACATCGCCTCGATTGTCGAGGATGGCGCGACTTTGCAAATGGGTATCGGCGCAATTCCCGACGCGACGCTCGCCGCGCTGACGAACCACAAGGATTTGGGAATCCACTCGGAGATGTTCTCCGACGGCGTGGTTGAGCTGGTTGAAAAAGGGGTGATCAACGGCCGCTGCAAACGGACGCACAACGAGATCATCGTGGCGAGCTTCCTGGTCGGCAGCCGCAAGCTCTACGACTTCGTGGACGACAACCCGCTGGTCGAGATGCTCGGCTCGGATTACGTCAATGATACGAAGGAGATACGGAAAAATCCCAAGGTCACGGCCATCAACAGCGCCATCGAGATCGACATGACCGGCCAGGTGTGCGCCGACTCGATTGGAATCCGGCACTTCTCCGGCGTCGGCGGCCAGATGGACTTCATTCGAGGAGCGGCGCTCTCGCCCGGCGGCAAACCGATCATCGCCCTGCCCGCCACCACAAGCAAAGGCGAGTCGCGCATCGTGCCGCAACTCAAGCCCGGCGCGGGCGTCGTGACCACGCGGGCGCATGTGCAGTACGTCGTCACCGAATACGGCATCGTCAACCTGCACGGTAAAAATTTACGCCAGAGAGCCGAAGCGATGGCCACCATAGCCCACCCCGACTTCCGCGAAGAGATACTTCGTCAGGCCCATGAGCTGTACGGGCGCAAAAGCAATTGCCTGGTTGAATGATGAGTTGAAAAGAACGCCGAATTTGTAGGGGCGAACCTGCGTGTTCGCCCTCTTTTTGTGGGGAATAGGACGTATAGGTCAAATAGGACGAATATGTGAAAAACAGAAGAGCGTGCTGCGGGGCTTCGTGGCAATGGCTCCGTTGCTTTTTACCCCAAACGCAAGACGGCTACCCGTAAAGGTAGCCGTCTTGCATTCAGTCCTATTTGACCTATAAGCCCTATCAGACTTATTCGACCTATTCTTTACTTTACGGCTTCACCGCCTGAACGAGCAGGTGATCGTATTTGCGCACCATGGTGACGTCGGTATAACCGATGGCTTCGAGCAGCTCTTTGTAACGGGCCTGCTCCTTGAAGCCGAGCACCGAGAAGGGCATGCCTGCGCCGAGGATATAGTGGCTCAGGTAGTCGAAGTTCGGGTTTACGGGATCGTCGATCACCATGTCGAGAATCAGCAGCCGACCGCCGGACTGCATGGCGTCGAAGGCCTTCTTGCACATCATGGTTGAAATCTGCTCGTTGGCCGAGTAGAGGATGCGGCAGAACATCACGGCGTCGGCTTCCGGGTAGGACTCTTTGTAGATGTCCACCGCGATGCCGCGCAGACGGTCAGCGACGCCTTTCTCGACGGCGTTCTCGTTGACCAGGTCGATTGCGCCGGGGAGGTTCAGAATGGTGGAATCGAGTTCCGGGAAGTGCTTGAGGATGGCAGCAGAGATGTCGCCGATGCCGCCGCCTACGTCGATCATTTTCTTCACGCCGTCGAGTTTGGCCTCTTCGAGCAGGAGCTGGATGGCAAACTTGGCGTTGCTGCGGTGAATCTCCTCGAAGTAGAGGTTATCTTCGCGGGTGACCGGCGGATAGGGCACCTGACCCTTGAAGTTCTTCTGCCCGCGGATGGCTTGGGAGAGACCCATGTAGAAGTCATCGGCCAGGAAGCACATCGCCTTGGCAACCGGCAACTGGTGCAGGTTCGGCTCTTTCGGGTTCGACGAGAACATGTACTCGGCAAACGGAGTCAATGCCCATTTACCATCCTCCTTGCTGATGACGCGCATCTGGCAAAGCGTCTCGAGAAGCATTTCGAGGCGAGGCGGCACCGAAGCGGTATCGGCGGCCAGCGTTGCGGTGTCCTTCGGGCCTTCGGTCATGTGGCTGAACAGGTCGAGTTCGATAGCGGCTTTCATGCAGCTGAACTCGATGAGGCCCTTGAAAATCAGCTCATTGGCCCTGTGATAGTAGCTCAGGAGGTCATTGTTGCTCATTGTCGATAATTGTCTTTATTAGATATGAGAGACGATCAGAAAAAACGGATGTGCGGGCGCACTGAAATTTGACACCCAATTTATCCCAAAAAGAGCTGTTAACCAACAGCGAAGCCAATTATTCATCGTGACCGTCCGCGCGGGCGGGATGTTCTCTGGATTCAGTTTAAGTCGTTCAATCGCGTCGCTTGACGCATAAATGGAGAAGAATTATGCTGTCCAGCCTGTCCAAACTCACCCCGGAGCAGCTCGAAGAGATTCGCTCACTCGAACAGAAGCTCGGCAAGACGCTGCTGTCATTTTCAAGCTACGATGTTGTCTCGGAAGACCTCAACCCCGAAGAGGTCGCCGCCCTTCAGGCCCTCGAAGACAAACTCGGCACGATGCTCGTGGCCGTCAGGGAGCTGAAGAAGGGCTGAAAAGGATTTCCCTGGGAGCGCCAAGCGCCTGCTCGGCATCTTATTGACTTGAATAGCCCGTTGTCTGGAGATGCATGGGATACCCTGAAAGTTGAATGATCGTGGAGCCTTCGGCTCCATTGCCGAGCAGGCGCTTGGCGCTCCCGGCTTTTTCAAAGCCCCCTCACCCCGATCAGCGCGAGCATCCGCCCGGTCTTGCCGTTGTCGCGGCGGAAGGAGAAGACGCGGTCTGCGTCGCGGTATGAGCAGAATTCGGAGCACTGCACTTGCGTTGGCGGGATGCCTGCGTCGAGGAGCTGGTCGCGGTTGGCTGCCGAGAGGTAGAGAAGAAACTTTCCTTCGCCGGATGGCGATGGCGTGAGATAGCGACTGTCGAACCGTGCCGCGACTTCGCCGCCAATTTCGTAGCGCTCGCCGGAGATGCCGGTGCCGACCCAGGCGAGGCAATCGGCGGGACGAGTACCGAACGCGTCGCGCATGGCGTTGACGGTCTTTTCGGCGATCCGCCCCGCCGTGCCCTGCCATCCAGCGTGCGCCGCGCCGGACGCGCCTGTGCGGCGGTCGTGGACGAGGATCGGGTAGCAGTCGGCGGTGAGGATGCCGACGAAAAGTCCCCGCTTGCCGGTGATGAGCGCATCGTATCCGTCGAGCTTGCCCGGCGCGGTGACGACGGCGATCTCCGTGCCATGCACCTGCCCGGTCGTCACGATGCTTTCGGCGTCGATCCCGAGAAACGCCTCGAGCCGCCGGTAATTTTCCCGCACATGCGCCGGATCGTCGCCGACATGCGACCCAAGATTCAGCGAATCGAGTGGCGCGCCGCTCACCCCGCCCGAGCGAGTAGTCTGAATCGCCACAAGCCCGGCGACGCCGGTGAAGATAGATGGATAAACAGGCTCGATTCCTGAGTTCTGCGTCATAACGTGTCGGTTACGATTTCCGGGTAGGGTGAATTTTCAGGCATCAATGTAAGGACTTTTCACGGAACGGCAGCCGCGATATAAAGATAATACCTTGATGCTGTATGGGATTTTACTGATGAAACACTAAATTCATAGAATATTGAGTGGTGTTGTGCAGGGGGAGAAGAGTTGGTCGAATAGCTGGATGTGATTCGATAGCAATCTATTTTTTATGAATTGCTTAGATATTTGTACATTAGTAATGCGTTTAAAGTTATTAGAGGACTTCATAAAAGCCTGCAAACAAAAAAACATAAAAAATATGAAACCCTACCGTTTTCTTATAGTGGTCATGTTTATGACATTTTCAGCTTCGACATCATTTGGGGCTGATTGGAAATTGATTGGTAAATCAGCAAGCGGCAGCACATTTTATGTGGATACCTCTACCATCAGATGTAATTTTGGAATGATTTCAGCATGGATAAAAGAGGCCTACGATAAACCTCATCATGGAAATAATGGCGATGTCGTCAAGGCTATTTATAATCGCGAAACATTAATAAATACCAGAAGTTGGCATATAGCGATTGGAGCTAAGTATTCACAAGGCGGTGAGGAAATAGAGAAAATAAAAGATTTCTCATCGAAGCCAAGTACTCCGGATACTATTGAAGAAACAATAACTAACTTTCTTATTGACTACTGCACTAAGCAGAAAAAATAATACTTTGAAAACAATCAACCAACTAATGGAATAATAATGAAAAAACATCTTTTCACTCTTTTATTGCCATTAATAGTGCTAATGTGGGGTTGTCAAGCAAGTCCTGGTGACAAATATTTAGGAAAATGGATCAGTACCGAAAAGAATTCATTCGATGGAAGCCCCACTTTACTTGAAATGGTTATTGAAAAAAATGGCGACAATTTTATTGTAACACACAGGGCTACAGCATCTTACACATCAAAACCAAAAGAAGTAAAAATAAGCGCATCATTAACTGCTGATGGGAAGCTGAGTTTGGATGTTAATGCCTTTGTCAGCAATATGATTATATGCAATGAAAAAGATGGTACTTTGCTTTGGAATGGGGTCTCTTTCAAAAAAGAAACGCCTGAAAATTTAGCTCAAATTAAAGGGCAGCAACAAAAATTCAACACAGAAAAAACGAAGAAATATTAAGGAATGAATAAGAAAGGATTTTAATAAAATCTCTTATTTTTGTTGGATCGCATCTTTTTTATCGCCGGAACAATAATGGTCGAATTAATAAATGAACGACATTTCCATGCTCAGTTCATTATACGATTTTCCGGCAAGTTCTGCAGCTTTGCTCATCGTTATCACCTCTTCCGAAACCGCCCTGTCGAGAAGTTGCCTGAACCGCGCAGGCTCTTCCTTCGAGCGGTACTTGCCGGGTTCCTTGATTCGGTATTTCGACCAGGCAATGCAGAAATTCTTGTAAGTGAACTCATTGATAACCCCAAGTCCTTTGGCTCTGGCCATGATCGCTCCGACAGATATACCGAAATATTCTTTAATATCGATCAGCTCTCTCTCGGTAAAGTGCGTGCGCTTTTCACCAACGGCACGAAGAAACGACTCTTTCGGAAGCAAGAATGCTCCCGCGAAGGCATGGGCGAGTTTTTCATTGTCGCGAAGATTTGCTGCCTCGCACCGGAAAAGCAGGTGCGCCAGTTCGTGCAGCGCGGTAAAGCGGCGGCGGACGACATCGCGATTTTGGTTGAACGCGATGACCGGAATATTTCCCGACCACGCGGCGAGGCCATCGAACCCGTCCGGCGCGTCGAGCATGAGAACCCTGACGTTATAGCTTTCGAGCATTTCGACAACATCGGGAATTGGATCGACGCCGAGATTCCATTCATCACGAAGCTTTTCAGCATAGCTTTCGGCCTCTTCGAAAGAGGCGAGCACCGCATTTGGAAACGGATGGACGAACGAAGAAGCCATGCCGAGGCAGGATTCAAGTTCCCGGTACCGTTCGAGCATGTCGAGCGCTTTCGCCTCTATTCGCGCCCGCTCCTTTTCCGGCAGACGCGCATGTTTCCTGAACTCGATGGCGCTCAATTGGGACGGTTCTCTGAAAAAATAGTCGGGCCTGACGCCAAGCGCCGATGAGAGCGAAAGCAGCGCGGGGCTGTCTGGCTGCATTTTTCCCTGCTCGTATTTGCTGAGCGC
>CAIUQW010000353.1 GCA_903901395.1 uncultured Chlorobiales bacterium
TCTTACACTTCATATTGCCCCGGCTTTCAAGCCGGGGAGAGTCAATCAGAAAAACACCTGGACTTCAGTCCAATCTTTTGCTGTTTGCTGCCACGGAAAAAGTGATTTTTCAGAAAAATCATCCATGTTCATGGAAAGGAGCAGTGCGACGTGGCAATCCATGTGAAATCAGTGACGGCTGTTAAAGATGGATCGCCACGTCCCGACAGGTCGGGACTCGCGATGACGAATTTCAGTCATTTTGTTTTTGACAGGACACTACGCTATCCTATCGGCTTTGCGCTGTTTTGCAGAGGTCATAGCCATTATGCCAAGCCCTCCAAGCCCCATAAGCATCGTGGTTGAAGGCTCGGGAACAGCCTGTATTGTTGTCGTGAAATAAGCATTATTGTTCGCATCGGCATCGCCAGACCATATCCATGTAGCCGTGCCGTCAATGTTGGGTCGGGGGCCTCCACCCACAGTTAGCCAAGGCTCGGTAGTACTGTTAAGTCCCAGGGAAGTCGGTGTTGAGTAGGTATTCCAGCCAGTGCTGCTGGCCTGCCAGTCAGAGGTGTTCGTGAGAAGGTTGTTTGTGCCATTAGCAAACGCATGGTCAGTTCCAGACAGAGAAAATTGACCAAGGAATGCAGCTATTCCAGCCTCATCATATCCATATACATGAAGGTAATAAGTCTTTCCTGGCGTGAGAGTTAAACTGCTTCCATTGTAAGTTGTTGGCCACCAGTTCCCTGAGCCGATCGGGGTTCCGGCTATCGAATTATCAGTGGACAGATAGACTTCAAACCCATTGTCCGTGCTGATATTGTATGACAGCACTGTGGCTTGTGCATGATTGAACATCATGGCACCAAGCGCAAGGGCAAAAAGTGCGCTTTTAAAAAGTCGCTTTTTCATGGATTCTCTCACACTTTTTTGTTTTGAAAAATCAGAATCTCGTTATCAAGGCTTGCTTTTTTAAATTTGACCAACACTGTTGAAACTTGACAAGCATTATCAGTTATAAGAAAGAAGTAGCTTATATATAATAACATCATTATCAAACACTCGGGATATAAAAATATCTTACTAGTATACGAAGATTCAAGTTAGCAAACGAATCAATCTTGCATCTTTTTACAGCGGGACAAGGATAACCGGACAGTAGGGGGGATGTAGAGAGGTCGGCAATAACACGTGATAATTTCAGTTACCACCTATTATTGCCAGAGTAAAAAAATGAGCATAAGCCGCTAAGCATTGCGGAAGGGCGGCATCGATAGCCGCCCAGAGAGATCAACGCTTCACTTCCCGCTCTCATACACCTCGGTTGATGAAACCGATTTAATCTCAACGGTGGAGTTGGGGAGGATAACGAATTCGCTCATACCGACGTGGCTCTTTTTGTTGCCCCAGTCGTAGGTATAGCCAAGTCTTGTCCACGGATAGCCGTTGTCTCCGTATGATTTGCTCTTCAGATCGTCATACCAGCTTTTGAATCCCGCACTCACCGTGATATAGCTGTTCTGCGCCGGAAAATCGGTTTCCGCTTCGCTGTCAGTAATCTCGGGATCGGCGCTCGGTCGATACAGGTCGGCAGGTCTGACCCACATCTCGACGAATTTCGTCTTTCCGTTGTTTGGCGGCAGGCCGAGAAGCTGTTCGATTCGCAAAGCGTTGTGCACATTATTCTGTTTGCAGAAATTCTTTACCTCCGGCACGGTTGTCACCCAGACCTCTCTCGACAGCGTATACGGCTTGTCAACGTAACCGTCATAGCCATTGTAGCTGGTCCAGGTCACCACCAGAACTCTCGCATTCACGGCATCGCCTCTGTTTTTCCAGACCAGGCGCTCATTTGCAGGCACGATTGCAACAAGATTCTTCGATATTTCCGATGGTTCAGCCACGGCAGCATCCGCGACTGCCGCGCTGTACTCCTTTTTTAAACTCTCCTGATCAGACGCGGCCTGCCCGTTAGCGTAAACGGCAACCGGTTGGGATAACAGGAGCAGCAGCACGAGGCTTTTCAGGCGCGAAAAGAGAGGTTTCATTGGACGATCTCCCCGATGGTGGTGAACGAAGGCTGGAATATATAAGGGAGAAGATACAAGCAATCGGAGCACATATGCAAAGGGGATAATCCGGCGGAGATGAGCTGTGGCGGTTCGATCAAATGCGCTGCCGGGGAGGGAATGGGTTTTCCTGGATCACATTAAGCAGCAGCAAAAATACGGCCCGATGCACCGGGTGATGAGGCCGGGAGGATGCCATTGTGTATGTCATCACCGGTGCATCGGACCTTAAATCGAGAGATTCAGGAAATATACCGCCGTCTCGGCATATGTTTCCGCCCGAAGGCCATCAAGCCACCAGTGCCAAACAGCGCTAACATGCCAGGTTCCGGAACAACACCGATCTGGTTATTGGTGTAGTTCAATGAGAGCACTTGTTGTGTTTGCGTCGCCAGACCTGTCGATCCGGTAAATCCGATCACTCCTGTAGGCGAGCCGATATATGTTTCAAGATCCCCGATCTCATAGGAAAGCATTGCCGTTCCCGGTTTCGAGTTTGTCGTACTGACGCTCACGGAAAGATTGCTGCCATCATAATCAACCCAGGCATACCAGAGGCCGTTGCCATTGAACGCGGGTGAAATGTTGGCCGTTGCCAGACTTTTGACAGAGCCATTGACATCGATACCGATATGATTTTTATTCGGGTCACTCACCTCGCCATTCTGCCAATTGTCGAACTCTATACCGATACTGTTTGGAATGCCGGTATATGATTTTCCATTGCCTGTGGATATTGTGCCGTAACCCAGTCCGCCGCCTGCGCCACCTGAAGCTTTGCTATCGGCATTTTTTATGACAAAGACAATTCCATCCGCAGAATAAGTGCTGGAATACTTTGTGTTGGCGCCCGAAAACTGAAAGCTGAATGCAGCGTTGAAGTTGGAGAAGTTGACAGCCTTCGAGCTGTAAGCCGAGCCAATCTGGTAGGTCGGGTCGGCCAGGTTGTTGTTGGTGAGCTGCAATATTCCACCACTGACGGTCGATGCTGATGATCCGGCCGTGGGAATGATATCGCTGAGCGACAGTGTATTTTCCGCAGCGCGGGCTTGGCTGGTTACGCCAAGGCAGCCAAACATCATCAGTATAGCAAGGGATTGCTTTTTCATGGCATGCTTGTTAATTTGAATAGATAAAATATGTATGATGGGTACTGCACAGAATAAAGATAATAAATAAATCAATAAAAAATGTATGCGACAGCATCAATAATGCTCATTTAAACTCATAATAATTATATATACACATTATTTTCAAATACTTGCTTAAGTAATTATTTATCAATACACTAACGGTATTTTGCATCGATTGTGGTTGTGCCGCATGTCAAACGTTATTTTCACTACAACGAAGGCGTGTGCTCGATAAAGGCGCTTTATATAAGAACCTATCGCCATACTGATGGCCGGTGCTTCTGATTGAAGATCATTTTTCATCATATTTTTTGGCAATGTCTGCTGTATTGCATATTGGTGACGTAGTATGCGCCATCATCGAACGAGATGATCAGTTTCTGATCGCCAGAAGGTCTTCGGGGCGTCATCTTGCGCGTAAATGGGAGTTTCCGGGAGGCAAGGTCGAGGCGGGAGAATCGGAGGTTGAGGCGCTCCAGCGAGAGCTTCAGGAGGAGCTTGGGGTCCGGGTGGAGATTATCGAACGTCTCACTCCGGTCGAGCATATCTACCCAGACCGGTCGCTCCGGCTGATCGCGTATCGTTGCAGAATCACCGGCGAAGTGCCGCAGGCTGGCGAACACGAGGAGTTGCGTTGGATCGGCATTAATGAAGCGTGCGAATACGATTTTCCGGAGGCGGATATTCCCGTTCTTGCCGAGTACCGGCTGAAAATTGCCGCCGTGAATGCAGAGAGGCAAAACCGGCTTGAACAAGGGTGACGATGTCGTTTGTTCTTGCTATCTTCACTGTTTCTTAAAGTTGTAACCGGCATCGTCACAATCACATCAATTCAGTTGCGCCATGCTGATACTGAGCAAACTTCTTCCGCTGTTGGTGCTCCCACCGGGCATCTGCCTGCTGCTTGCTATCGCCGGGCTGCTGTTCAAGCGTCGTGCACTCTGGTGGCTCTCCATGGGATCGCTCTGGGTGCTGAGCCTTTCCTTCGTGGGTGATGCGCTGATGCGCACTATCGAAGCGCCGTACCATCGCATTCCGGTGGAGCGTGTCCGGAAGGCCGAAGCTATTGTCGTCTTGAGCGGGATGCTTCAGCAGATCGAAGGCGCGCCGCTGGGCGAGTTGGGAGAGGCTGCTGATCGTTTCGAGGGCGGACTCGATCTTTACGAAACAGGCAAAGCGCCGCTGCTTGTTTTTACAGGAGGTCAGATGCCGTGGGATACTGATAGCGTTCCGGAGGGAGAATTGCTGGCGAAACGGGCGCGTTTGCGCGGCGTGCCTTCAGGCCGCATTCGCTTGACCTCAAAGGTACCCAATACAGCCGGAGAAGCGGTTGCTGTGGCTGCAGCGCTTGGCGTGTCAAAAACCAGGCCGAAGCGGATCATTCTGGTGACCAGCGCTTTTCATATGCAACGATCTCTCATGCTTTTCCGTGCTGCGGGTTTCGAGGTCGATCCCTGGCCTGTCGATTTCAGGGCAACCGACCTGAAACGCCGGACGACGCTGCTCGATTTTATACCCAGCGCCGAAGGAATGAAAGCCTCGTCTGAAGCGTTACGTGAACTGATCGGCCGAACCGTTTACCGTTTCGGCATGCGTTTCATGATGTCGACCAGGTGATTGCGCGACAATTGTCGTTATCGAACGCGGCGATGGCTGGGCTGATGGCAACGACATGTATGACCATATCGGAGTCATTTGAGGTGTTTTTTTTTAGTTTTTTTATATTGAAACAAGTACAATATATTCAGTGTTTTTTAAGCACTAAATGCGTTGCTGGATCGAAAATGACCTATTGACGTATACAGAAAATGAACGCAAATATTTGACCTTTTCGCGATGAACAATGAGGCTACCAAGGACGTGTGCTGGTATGCGGTTTACGTTCGCTCCCGATATGAAAAAAAGGTGCACCACTATCTGCTTGAAAAGGGGCTGACGAGCTATGTTCCGCTGATTGAAACTATCAGGCAGTGGAGCGACCGGAAAAAAAGGGTTGTGGAACCGCTTATCAGAGGATATGTTTTCGTGAAAATCAACTATCACAAAGAGCATATCCATGTGCTTGACACTGACGGCGTGGTGAAATTTATTGGTATCGGCAGAATCCCTTCGGTGATTTCGGAGCGTGATATCGAATGGCTGAAGCGTTTGACTCACGAACCCGATGCGATAGGCGAAACCGTGATGGCAATTCCCGTTGGCAAGAAGGTTCGGGTGCTGGCCGGACCGTTCAAGGATATGGAGGGGGTGATCAGAAAAGAGGGGCGCGAAGAGCATCTCGTGGTCTACTTCGAGAGCATCATGCAGGGTGTGGAGGTATCAATCGCTCCCGAGCTTCTCGCTCCGATTGACAGGGGCGCGTCGGACAAGCCTGCGATAGCTTCCAAAACGGGCACTCACGAGGTCGAATCGGCTGTCAGGCACATGGCTCATTCCTGAATGCCGCACGCATGAGCGCCACAAACCCCTCATCCGGCGCTGAATCGCTTGACGGCACGTTGCACCGGATTTTTTGATTCCGCTCGTTCCGCCCTAACCAGGAGGAGATCGTCCGGGCGCTCCTTGCCGGGCGGGATGTTTTCGCCGTGATGCCGACCGGCGGCGGCAAGTCGCTCTGCTACCAGCTTCCGGCGGTGCTCATGCCGGGTACGGCGCTGGTGGTCAGCCCGCTCATCTCGCTTATGAAGGATCAGGTCGATGGGGCGGGGTCGAACGGCATCCGCGCGGCATACCTCAACAGCTCGCTCGATCCCGCCGAACAGTCCGCCGTGCTCCGCTCGCTCCACTCCGGCGACCTCGACCTGCTCTACGTCGCCCCCGAACGCTTCGCCCTCGACCACTTCCGCGACCTTCTCCGTCGATCTCGGATCAGTATGGCGGTGATCGACGAGGCGCACTGTATCTCCGAATGGGGACACGACTTCCGGCCCGACTACCTCTCCCTTTCATCGATTCACGAACTTCTGCCCGGCATTCCGGTCGCGGCCTTCACCGCCACGGCGACGGAGCGGGTGCAGCGCGACATCGTGCAGAAGCTCGCCCTGCGCGATCCTTTCGTGCTGCGGGCATCGTTCGATCGTCCCAATCTCACTTACGAAGTACGCTTCAAAGAGGCGGGAGAGGCGCAGCTTGTCTTGATCCTCAAAGGATTTTCCGGCCAGTCGGGCATTGTTTACCGCACCAGCCGCAAGAGCGTGAACGACACGGCGGCGATGCTGCAAAAGCGTGGATTCCGCGCCCTGCCTTACCATGCGGGCCTCGACGACCGGGCGCGGCACGACAATCAGGAGGCCTTTATCCGCGATGAAGTCGAAATCATCGTGGCGACGGTGGCCTTTGGCATGGGAATCGACAAGTCCAACGTGCGCTTCGTCATTCACGCCGACCTGCCGAAAAGCATCGAGAGTTACTACCAGGAGACGGGCCGCGCCGGGCGTGACGGCGAGGCGGCCCGCTGCATCCTGCTATTCTCGCACGCCGACATTCCGAAGGTGCGCTTCTTCATCGACGCGATGGTGGACGAAGAGGAGCGCCAGCGGGCGCTCGACTCGCTCTCAAAGGTGGTATCGTTCGCATCCTCCACCGCCTGCCGCCGCCGGATGCTGCTCGACTACTTCGACGAAACCTATCCGCGCGACAACTGCGCCTCGTGCGACGTCTGCCTCGGCCTGCACGAGCTGACCGACTGCACCCGCGAGGCGCAGATGCTGCTCTCGGCCATCGTGCGCACCGACTCGCGCTTCGGCGCGGCGCATCTGATCGACATTCTGCTTGGCAGCAAGAACCAGAAAATCAAGGAGTTCGGCCACGACCGGCTGAAAGTCTATGGCATCGGCAAGGAGCACGACCGCAACTTCTGGCGGCAACTCATCGACGACCTGCTTGCCCGAAAAGCTGTTGGCCGCTCCGAGGGGCTGTACCCGATGCTCTACCTGCTCGACGGCGGCGTGCGGATTCTCAAAGGCGAGGAGAAGGTCGAGCTGGTACGGATCAGGGAGAAAAAAGACGCGGCAACCCGCAAAAGTACCGGTCTCGAAGCTCTGCCGCCAGACGCAAAGCGGCTTTTCGAGGAGCTGCGTAAATTGCGCAAGCAACTTGCCGACGAACAGGGCGTGCCGCCATACGTCGTTTTCTCGGATAAAACCCTCGCCGAAAT
The DNA here is from genome assembly GCA_903901395.1 of uncultured Chlorobiales bacterium. Lineage (GTDB taxonomy): Bacteria > Bacteroidota > Chlorobiia > Chlorobiales > Chlorobiaceae > Chlorobaculum. The sequence goes on from CAIUQW010000353.1 coordinate 7,344, forward strand.
GAGCGAACTCCAGCCCTCGACCCCCGAGGAGATGCTCGCCATCAGCGGCGTCGGCGAAGTCAAACTCACCCGCTACGCCACGCCATTTCTGGAGCTGATCGCCCGGCACAAGGCGGGGTGATGTTTGCTTGATATTAGCTGTATCCTGCGTGGTCGTTCGATTGTATCTTATATGGATTGTAATTCAAAAGTCCACAATTTAGGCGGATCAATCTAAAAAGTCAGGTCAGCGACAAAGCAAACCTGCTTATCAAATTCAAAAAGGTGATCAACAATGGCACTCAATGCATACTTGCGAATCAAGGGGCAGAAAACTGGAGAAGTCAAGGGTTCTGTGAAAGAAAAAGGGCGCGAGGGGAAAATCATGGTCATTGCCGTGTCGCACGAGATCGTCTCTCCGCGCGATCCGCAATCGGGACTACCCACTGGACAGCGCATGCACAAGCCGTTCATCATTACGAAGGAGTCTGACAAGTCTTCTCCGGTGTTGTACAACATATTGGTCAATAACGAGAATATCCTGGAGTGGGAACTGCAATTCTTTTCTCCTGTCGTCGCCTCTTCCGGCGTTGGGCAAGAGGTTCAGACTCATACCGTTAAGTTGGTGAATGCAAATATCGCCTCCATCAATTTTCGCATGCCCAACAACAAGAATCCCGAGCTGTCGCGTTACGTTGAGTATGAGGAAATCGCTTTCACGTATCAGAAGATAATTTGGACGTGGAACGACGGGGGAATTACAGCGGCAGACGATTGGGAAGCGCGCGTTTAGCCGCCGTAAGAGATCGGAACTGTTTGCAACACAGCGTCTGAGCAGGGCTTGACCTGCCCCCATTTCCAAGAGCAAGTGGTCTTATAAAAGGGGGCAGGTCACCAGTAGCGCGAGTTTTTCCTGACGAACGTGCGCTTCAATCAAACCATCTTTGCCCTCTTCAGGGCAAGCGTCACCGTGCCTGCCCTGAAGAAATAATCGATTCCGATCAACCGCACCTCACCTCTTCGCCTCTTGAGGATCGATCCTGCCCAGCGCTTTTTCCAGCTCCGCCGAGGCAACGAGGTAGTCGTACACCGCTTGCAGGTAGTTGGTTTTGGCAGTGTCGAGCTGCAGTTCGGCGTCGGTGAGTTCGAGTCTGGAGCCGATGCCTTCGCGCAGACGCAGTTTGGTGATTTTATAGCTGCGCTCGGCGACGGTGATGGTTTTGCTTTGCACGTCGATGCGCTTGCGGGCTTCGATGAGGTTGGAGAGGCGCA
>CAIUQW010000354.1 GCA_903901395.1 uncultured Chlorobiales bacterium
CTTGACGTCTATGCTGTCAGTTATTTCCGAAGCAATCAGGCTCGAAACGCATCAAATTCACCGCCAGTCATATTTCGCTGGATTATCGAGGTGGGCTGTTGGTTCTTTTCGTATGGTTTGGCTTCGCTGAGCAGCGCGATGTAGATCAGGTCGAACAGGCAGCTCAGGATGCCGATGGCAAGCAGCAAATAGTTCGGTCCATGGAACAATTCCGTGCCCAGAACGCCGTAAAGGATGGTCGGCGCGAGCGAACCGCAAAGCTTCGCGAAGGCGATGATCATGCTCTGTGCTTTCCGGCGTTTTCTGCGGGCCAGCATGGCGATGAAGAGCAGCGACATCGCGAAGTTCTGCATGAACGCGGCGTAGGCAAGGCTCTGATAGAGTCCGAACTGCAAGATCGCCGCGCCGTTCAGGATAAAGCAAACCGCGATTACCAGCAGGCTCCATGGCACGAACCATTTTCCCCCCGGATTTGACGGGAAGTGCCTGACACCAAAGCTGAACCAGGTGTAAAAGACGACAATATCGAGCACTAACCGGACGGCGACAATGACCACCTGGAGCGACGAGCCTTCAAGCCTGCCCGCGAGAATCGTGTGCAGCACCGACCACGAGAAGTTTAGTGCAATCACCCAGAATGGAATCGCATAGCTTCTGTCGCGCAGGCCGACGCGCACGGCTTCACCGTAGAGCGTGAGCCAGCTCAGACCACTCACAATGATCAGCAAAGTCGAAAAAACCGGCGTACTCTCCATGACAGGCGATATTCAAATTTTAGAAAAAACTGGTATAAGCACAGTGTTATGAGGCCGAAAAGAGTTGTCTTCGATTTGCCGTTTCCTGATGCAAAGCTGTCAAGAACCCGTTATCCGGTCTGAATTTCAGTTTTCAGGGCGATCTCTTCGAGAATGGCGCTGACGCGGATGCAGTTTGACATTTCACCGGCATAGACAATTGAGCGCCCTTTGGTGTGCACCTCCCAGGTGTGTTTTTCAGCGATAGACCTCCTGCAGCGCACCGCCTTGATGATCTGAAAAATTACCTCGTCGAAGGTGTGAACGTCGTCATTAAAAAGCACCACGCGCCATGCGTCGAGAGTATCGACATCGGCGACAAGCTCTTCTTGCCTGGTATCGGAACTGTTACCCGCACTCAGCCGGATCATGATGTCATGTATCGTTTATGTGTGATATATATTTAAATTTATAAAGCGGAAGGCTATTCAGCAAATATGTTTCACGTCGAAACGACCGTTTCCGCAGCGCCGAATGAGAATCGATCAGGTGAAATCTCCAGACGGCATCTGGCGCCGACCGGTAGCGTCATCAGCTCGGCGATATGGCCGTAAGAGAGGCCGGTCATCACGGGAGCGCCTTCGTGCATTCTGTTGGCGTAATAGGTGAAAATCTTGCCGAACCGGTAATCGCGGTTTTCGTCGGCGGGATTCTTGCTGAACTGGCCGAACATGAGGCCCCGGCACTTCTGCGCCAGCCCGGCGTTGAAGAGGTGCGAGAGCATCCGGTCGATCCGGTATGCCGGTTCGTTGACGTCCTCGGTGAAAAGGAGGCTGCCGCTGAACGATGGCAGGTAAGGCGTCCCGACCAGCGACGAAAGCACCGAGAGATTCCCGCCGATCAGCCGTCCGCTGACGGCTCCGGGCCTGACGCAACCGATTTCGTGGCCGCTGAAATTGATGAGCTTCTTCGAGTATGCGGGATCGGTCAGCACTCCCCAGAAGTGCTCTTCGGTGTAGGCGCTCGGCGCATGCAGCTCCGTGGCGACCATCGGGCCGGAAAAGTTGACGAGGCCGGTTTTCCGGAACACCGCGAGCGATAGCGCCGTGATGTCGGAGTAGCCGACAAGGATTTTCGGATTGGCGGCGATGAGGCCGTAGTCGATCCTGTCGAGCAGGCGCGTCGCTCCGGCTCCGCCGCGCAGGCAGAAGATGGCGCGCACGTCGCTGTCGGCGAACATCTGATGGAGATCGTGCAGTTTGTAGCGGTCGGTGTGCGCGGGATCGTGTTCGGAGCGGTTCAGGTACAGCGAGGTCTTGACCCTGTAGCCGCAGCGCTCGAGGTAGGTGACGGCCTGCTGGATTTTTTCAGGCTCGGCGCAGGTTGACGATGGCGAGATCAGGCCGATGACCTC
>CAIUQW010000355.1 GCA_903901395.1 uncultured Chlorobiales bacterium
TATTGAGAGCCATTACGAGGTTTACGCCCATTTCAATTAGCTGGATGCATAGATAAAGATTCCGCTCCAGGTTGGAAGCGTCGACCACATCCACTACAACGTCTGGATGTCCCTCGAAAATGAAACTACGAGCTATGATTTCTTCCAAAGAATAAGCAGTCAGGGAATAAGTACCCGGTAAGTCGACAACGTGAATTTCTTTATCACCATATTTAAGGGCTGCCAGGGATGAAGTGATCGAGAATGGATGGCTATGATGCAAATACAGACGAATATACCCGATTGTCAATGAAAGAAAAGAGTTGAAATCTACGTTTTTTGTTGAATCTCCGAAGCTCCTCATATCGCAACGAGGAGCTTCGGGCGAGTCAGTTCATGTCGAGGCAGGTAGTTGCTCCGCCGCTTTCGCCACGGGGCGCCAGCCGGTGGGGGCGGGTTCTATGGTGCATTCGACGAGGTTTTTTTCACTGATCATGAGCGTGCGCGAGGGGTGGTGGCGCACCAGTTCGTAGTCGTGGGTGCCAATGATGACGCTGATTCCTTTGGCGTTGATCTTTTTGAGGTACTCCAGAATTTCTATGGAGGTGTCGGGATCGAGGTTGCCCGTCGGCTCGTCGGCGATGATCGCGACCGGGTCGCCAACCAGCGCGCGGGCAATCACCACGCGCTGCTGCTCGCCGCCGGAGAGATTCTGCGGCATCTCCTTCGCGGCATGTTCGAGGCCGACCTCCTTCAGCGCGGTCATCACTTTATCCTTTATGAGCGCGTGCTTCGTGCCCGTCACCGTGAGCACGAAGGCGAGATTTTCGTAAACGTTGCGGTCTTCGAGCAAGCGGAAGTCCTGAAAAATGATGCCGAGCTTGCGCCGGAGCATCGCGATTTTGCCCTTCCTGATCTTCCGCGAGCTGTAGCCGTGGACGACGATTTCGCCCTTGACCGGCATCACCTCCATGTAGAGCGACTTGAGCAGCGTGGTTTTGCCGCTGCCGCTCCGGCCCACGATGTAGACCAGCTCTCCCGGCTGGATGGTGAAGTTCAGGTTTCTGAAAATCGGTTTCCTGTTGAGGTCGATATCTGCGTTGACGAAGGCGATCATGAGTCTCTAAGTTGTTTGCGTTCTGTTCCTTGCGATGGTTGCGGCGAGTTTGGCGGCTTCGAGAAAACTGCGCTCGGAGGCCGTGCCTTTGCCCGCCTGGTCGAAGCCGGTGCCGTGGTCGGGCGAGGTGCGCACGATGGGCAGCCCGAGCGTGACGTTGATGCCCGTGTCGAAGGCGAGCACCTTGAAGGGGAGCAGCCCCTGGTCGTGGTACATGGCGACGATGAGATCGTAGTCGCGGTAGCGTTTCGCGCCGAAAAAGCCGTCCGCCGGAAAAGGGCCGTCGATCCGCATCGCGCCTGCCAGCCGCTCGATGGCCGGGCGGATGACCGTGGCCTCCTCGTCGCCCATGACGCCGCCGTCCGAGGCGTGCGGGTTCAGGCCAAGCACGGCGATCTTCGGCGAGTCGAGCCGGAAGTCGCGCCGCATCGATCCCGCGAGCGAGGCGAAAAAGGTGTCCAGATTCATCGCCCGAACGAGTTCGGGAACCTTCGAGAGCGGCTCGTGGATCGTCGCCAGCGCTACTTTCAGA
>CAIUQW010000356.1 GCA_903901395.1 uncultured Chlorobiales bacterium
ATATCCTTGGGAACACCAAGACCTTCGAGATACATCATTCCGAGATTGTAGTCGGCTGGAGCATATCCTCCGTCGGATGCGATCCGGAACCAGCGCTCGGCTTCGAAGTAATTTTTCTCGATACCGGAGTATTTCCTGCTGTAGAGTTCACCCAGGTGATTCATTGCCGGAAAAAATCCATGGGCAGCCGATTTTTTCAGCCATGGCAAGGCTGGCAGTACCCCTTGGTCGTCCCTTCTGATCAGCAACTGGGCCACGACATACTCGCAGACGGCATCACCAGAGGCATCGGCTCGGATGAACCAGGGCATCGCTTTTTCGAAACCTGCGGGATCATTTTCAGCGAGATACAGCGCATAACTGAATTGATCCCTCATGGTTCCGTTAACGGCTCGTGCTTGCAACTCACCGCTATCGGGAATTTCGGCAGAAATCCCCTTTGCGGCAAAAGCGAAAAAAAACAGCGGAACGATAAAAAAATACTTTTTCATCAGGCTCTATCCGGTTTCCGGGTTGAATGACGTTCGATGAACTTGGTCAGGGCAGGCAACAGGGGACAAGCTCAGAAATCCCTCACGGCTCGGGCGCCACCAGTTCCGCTCTTGTGGACGTTATCGGATACCTGCTGGTTCCCTCCGATGAAGTAGGAGTTCCAGGCGATCTCCGGGCCATCCTCGGACGAGCTCCAGAATACGTTGAGGAAGTTATATACCAGGACGTCTAAATCGTCATGATGCTGAGCCAGCCGGGCCAACTCCTCCTGGCTGGGCAGATACCAGTCATCGAAGGTCTTTCCATAGACCGTGACCGAGTAGTTGTCGCACATGGCCGCCGCCGTGTATTTGAAACGGGAGGCGGGATAGACCGCGAGAATAGCCAACGTATTCGACCGTCCGGTTCCGAAAGCGGTCGATGTGCCGACCGGTTTACCTGAGTAGAGCGGAGAGGAAGGGGAATCCGTGACACTGGTACTCCATCTGAAACGACCGTCCTTCGTCAGCAGCTCATGGTATGAAGCGTCGGTGGTATCGGGCGGCGTCTGGCAATAGACCGACGCATAGACGAGTGGAGTCCGGGAGATGATGAGACCGTGCTGCTCTCCGGCCACATATCCAGGATCGCCCGGCTGAAAAATGCAGCCGACGATACCACCGCCATACTCATCGCCGATAGCGACGTCATTTTGCCCGGCATGAAGGATTCGTGGGGAGACGAAAAGAGCCGTCAGCATGACGAGGCACAGAAAAGAGGGAAAGCAATGCATCGGAACCTGCACGGCTGGTGTACGAACTATCATCATGGGGAAAAATGAGTCTCGTTTCGATTGCTTGTCTTGCCATATACGATGCAGGTCTGTGCTTAAACCTGTATTTGATGATAGCAATAAAATGCTGTGATTTCAAGCGGTTACGATTTCCCTCCGTTTTACGCAAATCAACATGCGATAACAACGCCACTGTTCAAAACATCCACGCTTTACCACCATAAAAAAAGGCGCCGTTCAAAGCGCCTTTTTTCTGTATGTTGCTCGCCCTTACTTCACTGGCATCGCTGGAGTTGAGGCGGGTCTCGCTGAAGGAGCGGCAGGCCGCGCCTTGAACGCTACGAGGTCGTCAAGTATTCCTGCCGCCTCCTGCAGAATGAAGTCGGTTTTCTTCTTTTTGCCGGTTTCAGCGTTCGAGTCTCCCCAGCGCTCCTGAATCTCTTTCAGCGTCTTGTTCTCCGCCTCGAAGCTCTGCTCCTGAAGCGACACGCTCTTCTTCTGACGGATGCGATTCAGAGTCGCCAGATCGGAGAGATACGACTGGTAGAGCTTGTCCTTGGCGGACTCTTCGGCAAACTGCTTTTTCAGAAGCGCGATCTCGTCACGGCTGACCGCTCCGGAGGGTGTGTAGACCGCCTTCGTCACGGTCGTCCAGGGCAGGCTGCTCGTGTAGGTATCCTCGCCCACCACGTCGGGATCGATCAGCGACGGCAGGAGAATATCCGGCAGAACGCCGATATGCTGCGTGCTGCCACCCGAGATGCGGTAGAACTTCGCAACCGTCAGCTTGAGCTGGCCGAGATCGGGTTGCTTCATGAACATGCTGAAGGGCCTCTGGAGGGTGACGATGCTCTGCACCGTGCCCTTGCCGAAAGTTCTATCGCCAACGATGAGGCCGCGTCCGTAATCCTGAATCGCCGCCGCGAAAATCTCCGAAGCCGAAGCGCTGTACCGGTTGACCAGCACCACCAGCGGCCCGCGGTAGAGCATCGGGTAATTCTCGTCCTTCAGCACCATCTTGCCGCCCATCGCGTTGCTGACCTGCACGACCGGCCCCATGCCGGTAAAAAGACCGGAAACGTTGACCGCCTCTTCGAGCGATCCGCCTCCATTTTCGCGAAGATCGACGATGATGCCCTCCACCTGCTCCTTGTTGAGCTCGTTGATGATGCGGGTCACATCCTTCGTGGTGCTGGCGTAGTTCGACGCATTCTGCTTCTCGCCTTCGAAGTCGAGATAGAATGATGGCAACACGATCACGCCGATTTTGTGGCCGTTTTCAATGATGATCTTTTTCTGCGCAGCCTGCTCCTGCAAGTCCACCCTGTCCCTCACCAGCCGGATGATCTTTTCAGGCCCCTTGCCCGCCTGGCTGGCCGGAAGCACCTTTAGCCTGACGACCGTGCCTTTGGCTCCCCTGATCTTCTTGACGACATCGTTGATTCGCCAGCCGATCACATCGACAATCTCACCCTTGTCGCCCTGGCCGACGCCAACAATCTTGTCCCCCTTTTTCAGCCGGTTGCTTTTGAACGCCGGGCCGCCGGGAATGATCTCGTTCACCACCGTGTACTCGTTTTCCGTCTGGAGCTTCGCGCCGATGCCTTCGAGCGAACGGCTCATATCGATCTGGAAGTTCTCGAACTCATCAGGAGAGAAGTAATCCGTGTGCGGATCGAACGAAGAGGTGACAGCATACATGTACGCCTGAAAAGCATCCGAGGGTTTCTGCTGATTGTACAGCTTGAGGCGGTTCTCGAGACTTTTCAACAGCTCGCTCTTGATATTTTTGCCTTTGTCGCCCGAATACTTCATGCTCAGGTACTGATACTTCAACTCTTTACGCCACAACTCGCGAAGCGCTGTCTGATCGGCTGGCCACGGGGCCGTCTTGCTGCGTTCGAGTTCGAGCGACTCAGGTGCGGTGAAATCGAATTTCGCGGTAGCAAGCATGCTCTTCATATACTCCATCTTCTCTCTGGCCCGCTTCAGAAACTGATTGTAGATGGTGAACCCTCCTGCGGGATTGCCAGAGACGAAATCATCATCGAGATGAACGCCGACCTCCTGCTGGAGCTTTTCGACCTCGGGAGCGGTGAAGTAGCTTCGGTTGTTGTCGAGATTGTCGAGGTAACGGTTGAAAATCTGCTGCGCGAGCGAGTCGTTGACCGGCACCTTGCGGTAATGGTTCTGCAGCAGGTACTGGGC
>CAIUQW010000357.1 GCA_903901395.1 uncultured Chlorobiales bacterium
GGCGTGGTGGTGCAGGTGGTCACTGGCTGGTCGCTGCCGCTTTCGATCATCATCATCGGCACCGTGACGCTCGTCTATACGCTCTCCGGCGGCCTCAAGGCGGTGGTGTGGCTCGAAAGTTTTCAGTTCGGCCTCTACCTGATCGGCGGCCTCGTCTCCGTCACCTTCCTCATCGAGAGCCTTGGGATGCCGCTGCCGGAGATTGTAGGGACGCTCCTTCAAGCTGGCAAGCTGAAAATCATCAATCACGACCCGCACATCTTCAACAAACCGCTTACCTTTGTCAGCGCGTTCATTGGCGGCACGCTCCTTTCGCTCTCCTCGCACGGCGTCGATTTCATGATGGTGCAGCGCGTGCTTGGCTGCCGGGATCTGAACTCCGCCAGAAAAGCGATGATCGGCAGCGGCGTGTTCGTGCTCTTCCAGTTCTCGGTGTTCCTGCTGGCCGGTTCGCTGATCTGGATGTTCATGCACGGCGCCACGATGCAGAAGGATCGCGAGTTCGCCTGGTTCATCGTGCACTACCTGCCCGCCGGACTGAAGGGCCTGCTCATCGCGGGCGTGCTCTCGGCGGCCATGTCAACTCACAGCTCGGCAATCAACTCGCTGGCCTCATCGACCGTAAACGACATTCTCGGCGGGCGGGTTTCGCTGACGATGTCGAGAATCATCAGTCTCGCGTGGGCGGTGGTGCTCATCGTCATCGCGCTCATGTTCGACGAAAGCAACGAAGCGATTGTCATGCTCGGCCTTGAAATTGCCTCGTTCACTTACGGCGGCCTGCTCGGTCTTTTCCTGCTCTCGAAAAGCAACCGGCAGTTCCGCCCGCAGAGCCTCATCGCGGGATTGCTCGCCAGCATGGCTGTGGTTTTCCTGCTGAAATTTCTCGGATTGGCGTGGACCTGGTACATTGCGGTTTCAGTCACGCTCAACATCCTGACGACTGTCGGCGTCGAAACAATACTCCCCGGCCAGAACTCTTTTGCACGGAAATAATCTTTTTTTCTAACAAAGGTGTATCTTGTGAGCATATATTGTATAAGGTGATTTCAACCCCTCTCAGCCCATGCCGCGACAGCTCAGGCAGGGCTTCTGAATTAACAATCGAAGACGGTACGAACCATGAAAACCAACGATCCCATCCTGGTCATCGAGGATGAGGAAGATATTAGGCAACTGATCTGCGACATTCTCGAAGAAGATGGCTATAGCACCATTCAGGCATCCAATGGCAACGAGGGTTTGCAACTTCTCAGAAAAACGCCCGAAGTACGCATTGTCGTTACCGACCTCTTGATGCCTGAAAAAGAGGGTATCGCGACGATCAGCGAGCTCAGGAAAGATTTTCCGTGGGTCAAGGTGGTAGCCATCTCGGGGGGCGGCATAAGTATTCCGGAAAACTATCTCAACCGGGCAAAAGCCGTCGGAGCCGACGCCACGCTGTGCAAACCGTTTGAAAACGCTGAACTGCTGAGCATCGTAGACGACCTGAACCGATAAACCGGATCGTTTTGTTTTGACAAAATCAGAAACACGATCCATCAGCGAACCGCCCCAGGGAACAACATATCAGTAATGGACAGTCACAAACCTGATTCGCCGGAAGGCGCAGACCCCAGAGTTTCCGAAGAGTCTGCGGAGTCGCTCGGGCAGATGATCGCCCTGCTCGAGCGCAGAGCCTCGCTAGCCGAACAACGGGCAAACGCTCTGAAGATTGCCCTCGAATCCGCCCACGCGGGGTGCTGGGAGTGGAATATCGAGAACCAAACGATGCATATCGACCGTGAATGGGCGGCAATCACCGGTCACACCCCCGGCGATTTCGATACGGTGACAATTGAGCAGTGGCGTGAGCTGTGCCACCCCGACGATCTCGGCGCGGTCACGCATAGAATGGATGAGTTTCTGCAGGGCGGCGCGGTGTCTTTCGAACTCGAACTGCGCGTGCACCACAAAAAAGGCGAATGGATCAGAGTGGTCGATCGCGGCATCATCACCCGCCGCGATCAGCAGGGCAAACCATTATGCCTGACCGGTTCACGACAGGCCCTCGCAAGTTGTTGCAATAAAAGCGAGGAGCTGATAAAAAAAGCGCAGGAGGAGCTGCGGGCGCTGATCGACAATATTCCCGGCGCGATTTACCGCATCGACGCCTCCGATCAAACCACCATCCGCACCAAACCGCCCGCATTTCTGCAGGCTCTCGCGTCTGAGCATCATGGTCGGCCGCTGTTCAACACCCTCTCCATGATTCACCAGGATGACCGGCACATGGTGGCCGAGGCGTACAGCAAACTCAGGGAAACCTGTCAATCCCGAACGCTGGTCTACCGGATCGTCACTCCAGAGGGTGAGGTGCGCTGGATCGAAGATCACATGAGATCATTGTTCTCGGATAACGGGGACTATAACGGAATCGAAGGGATGCTGTGCGAAGTGACCGACCGGATCACCAGCCTCGAAGAGGCTCGCCGGCTCGAACTGCATTTGCGCAAATCGCAGAGACTCGAAACCATCGGCACTCTGGCAGGAGGTATCGCCCATGATTTCAACAACATCCTGACGCCGATTCTCGGTTACGCCGAAATGGGGCTCTCCAGCATGGACGATGACGATCCGATGCATGAATACTTCGCGGAAATCATGCTGGCCGCCGAACGCGCCCAAAAGCTCGTCGCGCAAATTCTGACCTTCAGCCGGGCAGAAGAAGGCAAGGTTGAATCGGTGCACATGCAAACGATCATTGAGGAAGCCATACAGCTTTTACGTCCATCGCTGCCAGCGACCATCTCCATCGAGGAGTCTGTCGACCATTCGTGCCGAAAAATTCTGGCCGACCCGAACCAGATGCACCAGGTCGTCATCAATCTCTGCACCAACGCCTTCCATGCAATGGAGCAATCAGGCGGAACGCTCAGAATCGGTCTCAGGGAAATCAGCGCCAGCGCCAGCCTGCCATCGGCCATGCCGAAACTGCCTGCTGGTGAATACATTGAACTGACCATTTCCGATACAGGCACCGGCATGGATGACCTCACCATAGAACGTATTTTCGAGCCGTTCTTTACGACCAAATCGATTGAAAAAGGCGCGGGACTCGGCCTGTCGGTCGTCCACGGTATCATTACCGCCGCCAACGGACAGCTCAGCGTCGAAAGCAATCAGGGCAAAGGCTCGACGTTCCATATCTATTTGCCTATTATCGAAAAAAAAGCCAGCGCGAGAAAAGAGGAAAAGCCCACCATTCCGCTGGTCAAACAAGCCGCCAATATTCTCTTTATCGACGACGAACCGGCGGCAATTCACATGGTGACGATCATGATGACCAAGCTCGGCTACAATATCCACGCAGAAAAATCTCCCGCCGAGGCGCTGAAAGTTTTCAAAGAGCAACCGGCCAAGTTTGACCTGGTCATCACCGACCTCACCATGCCTGATATGACCGGCCTCCAACTGACAACCGAGCTTCATAAAATTTCGCCATCGATACCGGTCATTCTGATGACCGGATACGGCAAAGTCCTCGACCACGATACGCCATTGCGCCATTACGGCATTCATCGCTTGCTGAAAAAACCGGTCAAGCTTGCGCAACTGGCCTCGGCTGTCCAGGAAGTACTTTCATCAACCAACCTCCAGAAAGACATATGAAAATTCTTGTCATCGACGACGATCCTTCCGTCAGAAAGTTCATAGCCACGACGCTGAAGAAGGAAAACTACGTAGTATCCGAAGCGGAGAATGGCGCTGAAGGGCTGAAAAAACTTCAGCAGGAAAAAGACATCTCGATCATCATCACCGACTTGATCATGCCTGAAAAAGAGGGAATCGAGACCATCATGGAGATACGCAGGATCAATCCGGAGATGAAAATTCTGGCTATTTCGGGCGGAGGAAAAGCCGGTCCGGAAAACTTTCTGTTGCTCGCCGACGCCGTCGGGGCCAATGCCACGCTCAAAAAGCCGTTCGGGGGCCAAGAGCTGCTCATGTGCCTGCGCATGTTGGCCTGACCGGTACCATCATCGGGGAATATCTGTTGCGCTGGTACATTATTTTTCTTAAATTCTGTGAAATTATGACCATTCACTAACAAGGATTTTTCACCATGAACAACCCAGCAGGAGCATTCGTCCAGGGAGCAGAAGCCTATGGCAGATTTGTCGAGGTATTTATCGATGGCCACTGGTGGGTAGTCGGTGATGCCCTTGAAAATATCGGTAAAACCACCAAGCGGCTCGGCGCGAACGCCTATCCGCATCTTTACGGTGGAAGCGCGGGACTGAAAGGCTCTTCCCCGAAGTTTTCCGGCTATGCCACCCCATCCAAAGAGGTGAAAAGCCGCTTTCAGGACTGATATTCAAAAGCAGAAAAGCAAAAGAAGGGCCAACGCGCCCTTTTTTTGTTTTCTGTTCGGACTCTGTTTGAAGTGTTTGCCGCGAATGAGTACATTTTTACAGAAGTACCCGGAGCGGCGGCATCGAATGGAACTCCTGATTTGCCAACAGCACCGGGCAGGCAGAAATTCACGACAGTTAAACTCAATTCCGAAACAAAGGAGACCATCATGGCAGAAGAGGTAAAAAAAGCTGAAGAAGCAAAAATCGACACGATGAAGTCGTTTGACTTCGCGGTAAAAAGCGTCACCGAACTTGGCGTCAACCAGCTCAATCTGGTTTCAAACACCATCCAGTCGGCAGTTCCGACCATCACCAACGCCGTCCAGGGCGTGACGGACATTCTCGGTTCGTCGGTGAAGACCTTGACTGACGCTGCCGGAACCGTAACCGGCGCAGCAGGCCAACTCGGCGGCGCTGTGGTCAATCTCGCCGGAGCCGTGGCCAACTCGGCGGTATCGGTAGCCCAGTCAGGAATCAACACCGCCGCGAACATCGTCTGCGGAATCTTCCCGTGCAAGAAAGCCTGATCCCGCGATTTCGGATTATCATCGCAAAAGCAAAGCCTGCCGGTTCACCTCGGCAGGCTTTTTTTCTGCAACGCTTTTGCGTTATTTTACGTCTTCTTCTGATAGACTGATGAGGCCAACGCCATAACCGCGTTGTGTTTCGTTTGATTTGACAGCGCATCGTCTGTTTCCGCGCAGGCTGTTTTTCGTTCCGGTGTTCGCGTTGCCTTGATGTTTACCATCTCGGATAGCACAGATGAAAGCTCAACAGGAGTCCCAGCAGAGCAATACAACGGAGGCAGTGCAACCTTCGACAACGCTCATCGAGAGCTTTTCCGTGTCCTTGAGCGGCACCTGTGTTTCCCATCGACTTGAGCTATCTGAACCTCTGGAGAGATAAAAAAAATGAATGTCGTCGCGATCAATGGCAGCCCTCGTAAAGAGGGCAATACTCAGATTCTGCTCAATTGCGTACTCGATGAGCTTCAGAAAGCCGGAATCGATACGAAAATGATTCAGCTCGGCGGAGAGGCTGTTCGCGGTTGTTCAGCCTGCAACCTGTGCCGCGTGAAACAGAATCAGCGATGCGCCATTGAATACGACTGCGTGAGCGCCTGCATCGAGCGGATGGTAAACGCTGACGGCATCATTATCGGTTCACCGACCTACTTCGCGAATGTCACGACAGAGATCAAGGCGTTGATAGACCGTGCCGGGGCGGTGGGATGTGCTAATGGCAACATGTTCAGGCGCAAAGTGGGTTGCGCCGTTGTTTCCGCAAGCAGGGAGGGATCTCTGAACGCTTTCAATGCCATCAACAATTTCTTTCTGATTGAAGAAATGATCGTGCCCGGCTCCTGCTACTGGAATACCGGTTTTGGCTTCGAAAAAGGAGAAGTGAATGGAGATCATGAGGGTTTGTCTACCCTGAAAACACTGGGGAGGAATATGGCCTGGCTGCTGAAAGCCATTCATTGATTTTCGAGCTAAGTAGGCCCTGCTGAAAAAATCAGCCATGGACGAGCAGGAGTAAACCTCGACACGGGAGGTTGGCCAAAACGATAAGGTTCTCCTGTCGCAAAACGCCAAAAGCATCCACTCGAACAGACGCAAAAAGGAACTGGCGAGCA
>CAIUQW010000358.1 GCA_903901395.1 uncultured Chlorobiales bacterium
CATCCGGCAGGGCTGCCGCGGGAGAGTCGTTTCAATTTTCGTTCACATTCAAGCTTGCCGACTATGAAACAGTTCAGGGATTCAATGATAGCCTTGATCACCGAGACCTCTGCGAATCTGCCGAGCGACGTGCGCAAGGCTATTGCCGAGGCCGCTGCAAAGGAAGCGCCGGATTCGCGGGCCGGACTGGCCATGTCCGCCATCACGCTCAATATCGACATGGCGGTCGATAACGTCGCCCCTGTCTGCCAGGATACCGGTATGCCCACCTTCTTTGTTCACGCGCCGAAAGGGGCCGACCTGCTCGCCATGAAGCGCGACATCCAGGCGGCGGTTGCCGAGGCGACCCGCACCGGCAAGCTTCGTCCCAACGCGGTCGATTCGCTGACCGGTAAGAACTCCGGCAACAACCTCGGCGAGCATTTCCCGGTGATCCACTTCGATCCGTGGGATCGTGACGAGATCGAGGTGAAGCTCATTCTCAAAGGCGGTGGCTGCGAAAACAAGAACATCCAGTACTCGCTCCCGATGGAAATTCCTGGCCTCGGACGCGCGGCTCGCGACATCGATGGCGTGCGCAAGTGCATTCTTCACTCCGTGTATCAGGCGCAGGGGCAGGGGTGCAGCCCCGGCTTCATCGGCGTCGGCATTGGCGGCGACCGCACCAGCGGCTATGATCTCGCCAAGCACCAGCTGCTTCGTTCGGTCGATGACACCAATCCCGACGCGGCGCTTGCCGAGCTTGAACAGGAGATTCTCGAAAAGGCCAACACCATGAACATAGGGCCGATGGGCTTCGAGGGCAAGGTCACGCTGCTCGGCTGCAAGATCGGCAAATCGCATCGCGTGCCAGCAAGCTTCTACGTCTCGGTCGCCTACAACTGCTGGGCCTACCGCCGTCTCGGCGTCATCATCGACCCGAAAGAAGGCGCGATCACCGAGTGGCAGTATCGCTATCCGGGCGAGATCAAGCGAATGGCGCGCGGCGCGGGCATTCCGCTGACGGGCCGCGAGGTGGTGCTCAAGGCGCCGATCAGCGAAGAGACCATCCGCTCGCTCAAGGTTGGCGACATCGTCATCGTCGAGGGTGAGATTCACACCGGGCGCGACGCCTTCCACCATTACATCATGCACCACGATCTGCCGGAGGGACTCGACATTCGCGGCGGCATCATCTACCACTGCGGCCCGGTGATGCTCAAGAACGAGGCGGGTGAGTACCGCGTTGTCGCGGCTGGCCCGACCACCTCGTTCCGCGAGGAGCCTTACCAGGCGGATGTGATCGAGAAACTCGGTCTCCGCGCGGTGATCGGCAAGGGCGGCATGGGGCCGAATACGCTGGCTGGACTCCAGAAGCACGGCGCGGTTTACCTCAATGCCATCGGCGGCGCGGCGCAATATTACGCCAAGTGCATTGAAAAAGTGACCGGCGTCGATTTCCTCGAAGAGATGGGCGTGCCGGAAGCGATGTGGCACTTGCAGGCCAAAGCCTTCCCCTGCATCGTCACGATGGACGCGCACGGCAACAGTCTGCACAAGCAGGTGGACGAGGAGTCCTTCG
>CAIUQW010000359.1 GCA_903901395.1 uncultured Chlorobiales bacterium
CTGAAAGGGCGCGATCCGCGTGACGCCTGGGCCTTCGCCGAGCGCATCTGCGGCGTCTGTACCACCGTGCACGCGCTCGCGTCAGTGCGATGCGTCGAGGATGCGCTCGGCATCGAAATTCCGCCGAACGCGCGGATCATCCGCAATCTGATGGAGGCGACGCAGCACACGCAGGATCACCTCGTGCACTTCTACCACCTCCACGCCCTCGACTGGGTCGATGTGGTGAGCGCGCTCAAGGCCGATCCCAAGCAGGCCTCCGACATCGCGCAGAGCATCTCGCCCTGGCCGAAATCGTCGCCCGGCTACTTCAAGGATTTGCAGCAGCGGCTCGTTGCTTTCGTCGAAAGCGGTCAGCTCGGTATCTTCTCGAATGGCTACTGGGGCCACCCGGCCTACAAGCTGCCGCCGGAGGTGAACCTCATCGCCGTTGCGCACTACCTCGAAGCGCTCGATTTCCAGAAGGAGATCGTCAAGATTCAAACCATATTCGGCGGCAAGAATCCGCATCCGAACTATCTCGTCGGCGGCATGGCCTGCGCCATCGATCCGAACAGCGACACGGCGATCAATATCGAGCGGCTCGCCATGATCAAGAAGATCATCGACGACACGCAGACCTTCATCGACCAGGTCTACATTCCAGACCTCATCGCCATTGCCGGATTCTACAAGGAGTGGCTCTACGGCGGCGGTCTCGGTAACTTCATGAGCTACGGCGACTTCCCGGAAACCAACCTCAACGACTTCAAGTCGCTGCTCTGGCCGAGAGGCGTCATTCTGAACAAGGATTTGTCAACGGTGATCGACGTCGATCCGCGTGACACGACGCAGATCAAGGAGGAGATCGGCCATAGCTGGTACACCTACTCCAAAGGCTCCGACAAAGGGTTGCATCCGTGGGAAGGTGAAACGAAACCGAACTACACTGGCCCCAAGCCACCATTCGAATTCCTCGATACCGACAAGCAGTACAGCTGGCTCAAGACGCCGCGCTGGAAAGAGCATCCGGTGGAGGTTGGCCCGCTTGCCCGCGTGCTGATCGCCTACGCGAAGGGCGATCCGATGATCAAGGAGACCGTCGGCGCGGTACTTGGCAAGCTTCAGGTCGGCCCCGAAGCGCTCTTCTCAACGCTCGGAAGAACCGCCGCTCGCGGCATCGAGTGCAAGCAGACCGCCGGGTTCATGGGTCACTTCTACGATCAGCTCGTGGCCAACGTCAAGGCGGGCGACTACAAGACCTTCAACAGCGAGCGGTGGGAACCCTCGACCTGGCCGAAAGAGTGCAAAGGCTTCGGCTATACCGAAGCGCCGCGCGGATCGCTTGGCCACTGGATCAGGATCAAGGACGAAAAGATCGACGAGTACCAGATCGTGGTGCCCTCCACCTGGAACGCCTCGCCGAGGGACAATCGCGGCAACTCCGGCGCTTACGAAGCTGCGCTGAAAGGCACGCCGATGGTCGATCCGTCGAAGCCGCTCGAAATCCTGCGGACAGTGCACTCGTTCGATCCCTGCCTTGCGTGCGCTTCACATGTTTTTGACATGAACGGCAACGAAATTACCAAGGTAACCATCGTCTAAACGGAGAATGACATGGGAAGGATAATCGAGGAAATCTATGTGTGGCGTCTGCCGGTACGGCTTTACCACTGGATCAATGCGTTCAGCATCGTCGCCCTGATGATCACCGGCCTGTACATCGCCTCGCCGGTGATCAATCCGCCGCTCGGCGAAGCGGTATGGCAGCACAACTTCGTCATGTGGCGCTACGTCCACTACTGCGTCGCGTTCGTCTTCATCGGCAACTTCCTGTACCGCATGTACTATGCGCTGCTTTCGGACGACAAGTACGCCAAGTTCGCCGGTTTCAAGCCGTGGTCGCCCGGATGGTGGGGCAAGCCGTTCAGGGAGCAGGTGGAATCGTACCTCTTTCTGAGGCAGGACGAGCCCAACTACGTCGCTCACAACCCGGTCGCCGCGCTGGCGAACTTCATCTTCATCTTCTGCGGCTCGACCTTCATGATCCTGACCGGCCTGGCCATGTATGCCGAAAACCGTCCCGGCAGCTTTCTCGATGCCGCGTTCGGCTGGATTCTGCCCCTCTTCGGCAGCAGCTACACCCTGCACTACGCGCACCATCTCGCCGCCTGGCTATTCCCGCTCTACGTCATCATGCACCTCTACGCCGTCTTCCGCCACGACATCGTTGACCGCACCAGCGTAACCTCGTCGATCATTACCGGTTACAAGCACAAGGTGGAGACAGTTGACAGTTGATAATTGACAGTTGATAGTTGAAAATGCAAGGGCGGGCCCTACTGCTTGGGGCCGCCCTCAAAATTCTTCCCAAAAATCCCAATCGTCCCAAAAGTCCTACTCGTCCCACAATCTTTAGAGTCTCGCAGTATTGAAAAAAATCAACATAGTCGGCCTCGGCAATATTCTCTTTGGCGATGAAGGCTTCGGCGTGGAAACGGTTCGGGCGCTGGAGGCTTCCGGCAATTGGCCGGAGAGCGTGCAGTTTGTCGATGGAGGCACGCAGGGGCTTTATCTGCTCGATTATTTCGAGTCGTGCGATGCCCTCATGGTGTTCGACTCGATCATCCCGGTCGAGTTCGAGCCGAAGGTCTATCTCTATAGAAAAGAAGAACTTCCGGCGTTTATCCATCGCAAGATGTCTGCCCATCAGATGGGACTGAGCGAACTGCTTGCCGTGGCGAAGCTGCATGGAAGGGAACCGGCGGAGATCGTGCTCATCGGTGCGCCGCCGCACGACCTCGGCCTTGGCAACGGCCTGAGCGAGCCGATGCGCCAGCATCTGGAGCGAGCTGTCGGGATGGGACGCGAAATATTGGAGTTGTGGCTGGTTGAATGAATCTGCATCTCCGGTGCTTCGGATTGAATCGTAAAGCACCGGATTGCAATAGCGTCGAGGTGAATTGTCTGATTCAGCGTGAACGGATGAGGCGCAGGAACTCGCTTCGCGTTGACTGATTGCTCATGAACTCGCCGGACATGGCTGAAGTTGTCGTCACCGAGTTCTGCTTCTCCACGCCGCGCATCACCATGCACATGTGCGTCGCCTCGATCACCACGGCCACGCCTCGCGGATTGAGCACGTTCTGGATGGCGTCGCGAATCTGCTGCGTCAGGCGCTCCTGAACCTGCAAGCGCCGGGCGAACACCTCCACCACTCTCGGAATTTTCGACAGACCGACGATCTTGCCGTCGGGAATGTAGGCCACATGCGCCTTGCCGAAGAAGGGGAGCATGTGGTGCTCGCACATCGAGTAGATGTCGATATCCTTCACCAGCACCATCTCGTCGTACGACTCGGTGAAAAC
>CAIUQW010000360.1 GCA_903901395.1 uncultured Chlorobiales bacterium
GAAGAAAGCCCGCGTCGAGGATGCGCTGCACGCAACCCGCGCAGCCGTTCAGGAAGGCATCGTGGTTGGCGGTGGCGTCGCGCTCATCCGCGCAGCCAAAGGCCTTGCCAACGCTGTTGCCGACAACGAAGACCAGAAGACCGGTATTGAAATCGTCCGCCGCGCGCTCGAAGAGCCGCTCCGCCAGATCGTGGCCAACACCGGCACGACCGACGGCGCTGTCGTTCTCGAAAAAGTGAAGAACGCTGAAGGTGACTACGGCTTCAACGCCCGCACCGAAGTGTACGAGAACCTCGTCGAGGCTGGCGTGGTCGATCCGACCAAAGTGACCCGCAGCGCGCTCGAGAACGCCGCTTCGGTCGCCAGCATCCTGCTCACCACGGAAGCAGCCATCACCGACATCAAGGAAGACAAGCCCGACATGCCTGCGATGCCTCCGGGCGGCATGGGCGGCATGGGTGGCATGTACTGATTTCAAGAGTACGCCATTTCAGCACAAAAGCCCCGGAATTCCGGGGCTTTTTGCGTTGTATCTCTTTCTTGAACAGGTCAGTCCGATTAGTCTGATCCGACCGATCCCACCTCACGCCAGAATGGCTCGTATGGCGTTGGTCAACTCGCTGATTCTGAATGGCTTGCGGATGAAGCGCGTCTCGTGCTCCGCCGTTCCGTCCAGCGCGGTCATATCGAAGGTGTAGCCCGACATGAAGAGTGTTTTCAGGTCGGGGCTTATGGCGAGCAGCTTTTCCGAAAGCTCCTTTCCGTTGATCTCCGGCATGACCATATCGGTCAGCAAGAGATCGATCAAACGCCCGGGTTCCATGGCGATTTCGATGGCCTCGTTCGGCGTCGTGGCCGAGAGCACCTCATAGCCGCTTTTTTCAAGCAGGGATTTGATGACCTGAACGATGGCCGGATTGTCATCGACGAGGAGTATCGATTTGCGCCTGTCATGAATGGAGGCAAGCTCGCCCGGCCTTCCGCAGGACTCTCTTTCGACAGCATCGTATAAAGGCAGATAGATCGTGAAGCGCGAACCCTGGCCCGGAGCGCTCTCGCATTCGAGAAAGCCTTTGTTCTGCCTGACGATTCCATAGACGGTTGAAAGCCCGAGTCCGGTGCCTTTGCCGACCTCCTTGGTGGTGTAAAATGGCTCGAAGATGTGCGGCAGCACGCTCGTATCGATGCCCTCTCCTGTGTCTGTCACCGAAATTATGACGAAGCTCCCCGGCGTTTGGCAGGGGTGTCCGCCGAAGCAGTCGGAGGAGTCTACCTCGATGGTTGAGGTTTCAATCGTCACGGAACCCTGGCCGGTAATGGCGTCGCGTGCGTTGGCGCAAAGGTTCGTCATGATCTGGTCGAGCTGGGAGGGGTCGAAGAAAATCCGCGCCTCGCAAGCGCCGGGACGCCACTTGAACTGCACCTCGTCGCCGGTCAGCTCTTTCAGCATCGGCATTTCGCTGTTGAGAGCCGCATCGAGAATCAGTACCTCCGGCTGAATGGTCTGCTTGCGGGCGAACGCGAGAAGATGCTGGATCAGATTGGCCGCCCGCAAGGTCGAATCGCGGATGTTCACCAGGTTCTCGGTATAGGGATCGCCCTCTCTCATGTCGTCGATAACGATTTCAGCATGTCCCAGAATGGCCGTGAGCACATTGTTGATGTCGTGCGCGATGCCGCCCGCCAGTCGCCCGATCAGCTCCATTTTCTGCGTGTGCTGCATCGCCTCCTGCATTTTCCGTTCCGACTCCTCGGCGAACTTTTTGGCGATGATGTCCCAGGCCACGCCAGTCACCATACTCACCAGCCGGATGTCGTTCTGGTCGTAATCGACCGGTTTGTTGCCGATTTCGAGCGTCGCCATTACCTTGCCGTTGCGGATGATCGGCACGATCAGTTCGCGTTTGGCCCTGTGGTGAGGCGCGAACTTGCAGTTGCAGTGCTTGAGCACGGCGTGATCATTGTGGATGACGGCCTGCTTTTCGCGGATGACATCCGCTGAAACGCCGAAGTCGATCACCGAGGGATGCCTGGCGTGGCCGCAGTTATCCGTTTTAGAGTTGCTCGAACAGGCATAGCGCAAAAGCGTCTGTTCGTTCGTCACGAGATTGAAAAATCCGAGCCTGCTGCCGGTCAGCCGTTCGGCCTCGTCGAGCGTGAAGGTGAGCAGCTCTTCGGTCGAGGAGATGTCGGCCATTTCGAGCAGCCGGAGCCGGAACTCCGTCAGCGTCGCGAAGTGCTGGCGCTCGCTATGGTCCTGCACGATGCAGAGGAACGCGGTTTTGCCGTGCAGCGGGGCAGCGCCGCAACACATCTCCACCTCGCGAAGCGCGCCGTCGGCCCTGTAGTGCAACGACGCGGCGCAGCCCTGCTGAAGCACCGTCATCTCCTCGGAGCAGGCGGGCAGAGAGGCGTCGATCTCGCGGATGTTCATCGCGCGGAGTTGCTCGACAGGCCAGCCGTAAAACTCCGCCGTCGCTGCATTGGCATCAATGATACCGCCCGTTTCAGCATCGACCAGCAGCATTACCGCCGGATGGTTGCCGAACAGCGTCATGAAAAGGTCTTCGCCCTGTGGCGTTCCGGCCAGATTCGAGTCATCCCCTTCCGGCGATACTCCTGGCCGTTCATCGGTGTTGTCGATCGGGTCGTTCAGCATAGCAAAAGAAACGTATATCTATAAAGCAGTTTAATAGATGGTACTACTATGTAATGATACTTGTTTTTTTTGATAACGTATAGTGCCGGGCACCATTTTCCTGTGCTGGAGAGCGATGGAAGGCCAGGAAAAGAGGATCGAACCGATCGCTGGCGAACGGTCAGGTGGCAGGGTTGGATGTTGGTGCTTTGGGTAGCGTTTCGGCCTTCTCCATAGCCGCGAAATGCTCCATGATCATGCGATGCACGAAGATATAGCCGCCACCGACCTTGCGCAAAAAGAGCAAATGAGCCAAAGCGTACCGGACAATAAATTCAATGGCAGCTCACATCCCGCCCCATCTTTCAATCCCGCCGTCCACCTTGTCCACTTTTTCGCTCCGCGCGCTCCGAATTTATTACTTATTGCAAAGCAATTATTTAAGGAAATACTATACCCTTACTTACCCCAAGGTTTATTCGTTGTTCGATTTCCGATTTCCCTCATTCATATTACTCCAGTAATAAGAATCGCATATCCGTCACGGTAACAGATTGGGCTAAAGCCTTTATTTATTTTGCATTATTTTTATACCCCGGATTGAAGACCGGGGCCATTGTTAAAAGATGTAATCATCAGATTAATAACCCGACGAAAATTCAAAGATTTGGCATTCCAATTGCCCCGGTCTTCAGATCGGGATTAGAGAGTCCCGCCAAGTCGGAATTCCCGAATTCACGATTCAACCTCTGGCCAAGCGAAGTATTCTTCAGGTACATTTTTCGAGCGACGCCGCGCTCATCTTATCGTCTCTTCTTTTTTTATTTATCTCGCAGATTGCGTACAATACCTGACAATCTTTTACGTGATTATTGACGACCTGAATTTATGAAAGCAGTTCTCCTGGTCAGCGGCGGCATGGACAGTCTCGTGGCGACCGCGCTGGCGCATCGCGAGGGGTTTGAGCTGGCGGCCATGCATGTCAATTACGGGCAGCGGACGTGGACGAAGGAGCTTGAATGCTTCCGGCAGATTTGCGACCATTACGGCATCCGGCAGCGGCTTGAAGTCGATGCGCTGTTCCTCGGCGCTATCGGCGGCTCGTCGCTGACCGACACGGCGATTCCCGTCGGCCCCGCCGATCTCGCAGGTACTGAAATTCCAACCAGTTACGTGCCCTTCCGCAACGCCAATTTCCTCTCGATGGCCACGAGCTGGTCGGAGGTGATCAGCGCGAGCCGCATCTACATCGGCGCGGTCGAGGAGGATTCGTCAGGCTATCCCGATTGCCGCAAGGTTTTTTACGACGCCTTCAACCAGGTGATCGACCTCGGCACGCGGCCCGAAACGCGCATCGAAATCGTGACGCCGCTCATCGCCATGAACAAGGCGGAGATCGTCAAACGCGGGCTGGAACTCGACGCGCCGTTCCACTTCAGCTGGTCGTGCTACAAGAGCGAAGGAAAGGCGTGCGGCGTGTGCGACAGTTGCGCCCGGCGCTTGCGGGCCTTCGCCTCTGCCGGAATGGAGGATCCGGTCGAGTACGAAGTCCGGCCAAACTATTTGCAGTAATCATCGAAACCAAGAAATTCCTGACACATCATGGAAAGGGAAAACGCGATTGCATCCGGTTCATCGACGCTGAACGAGCGCCTCAAGCTCGCCTTCGGCCTGACGGCCCTTATCTGGATCACCGGCCTGGTCGGTCACTTCACGCCGCTGCTCGAATGGCCCGCGCTGGCGCTCTACGTGATCGGTGGTATCGGCGTCGTCATCTGGCGCGGCACGAGCAAAAGCGAGTGGGCGGAGATGTACCTCGCGGGCGGTGATCTGAAGAAGTCCCTCAAATGGGGCGGCATCGCGGGTGGAATCCTGTTTTGCATGGACGTCTTCAACACGGTGATGTGGTACAAGAGCGGCAAGCCGCCAATGATGGACATGCAGGGCATTCTCGTGAACATGAACTTCCTCTACTTTTTCCCGATACTCGTGCTTGCCGAGGAGTTCCTGTGGCGCGGCCTGATGCTCTCCTCGATGGTCGAGAAGGGCGTCAATCCGCATCTGAGCGTTTTCGTGACCGCCATGTGCTACGTGCTCAACCACTACGCCGTGGCTCCTGTCGGGATGCAGGAGCGCGGACTCATGGCGATGATGGCTTTTCCAATTGGCATGCTCGGCGGTTATATTGCGCTCAAATCGAAAAATGTCTGGGGCAGCGTGCTGGTGCATATGATCACCATGTTCTCGATGATCCTGGATCTTTTCGTCATACCGAATCTCGTCTACTCATACATGCACTGACCATCGCCCATGCCTGAAAACCGAATTACCCGGCTGGTGAAGCAGCAGAAAAAGCTGCTCATCGCCTACTATATGCCTGAATTTCCCGTGCCGGGCGCGACCTTGCCCGTGCTCGAAGCGTTGCAGGAGAGCGGGGCCGACCTCATCGAGCTTGGGATGCCTTACTCCGATCCCATCGGTGACGGGCCGGTCATCCAAGACGCGGCGCACAAGGCGATCAGCCACGGCGTAAACGTCGGCAGCATCTTCGAGATGGTCAGAAAAGCGCGAAATGGCGACGGCTGCAAGAAGATCACCACGCCGATATTACTCATGGGCTACAGCAATCCGCTCATCGCATACGGCGGCGACTGCTTCATGGACGACGCGGTCAAGGCTGGCGTGGACGGGCTGCTGATTCCCGATTTGCCGCCCGAGGAGTCGGAGGATTTCCTCGAACGCGCCAAAAGCTTCGGCCTTTCGGTGATTTACCTCATCTCGCCGGTCACGCCGCCGGAGCGGATCGAGCTGATCGACAGCATGTCCACCGACTTTTCATACTGCATCGCGGTCAACGCCACCACCGGTACGGGCAAGCTCGACAGCGCCGACATGGATGAGAAGATCGCCGAGTATTTGCAACGAGTTCGCCAGCACGCCAGGAAGAAATTCGTCGTCGGCTTCGGCATCAAGGATCGCGAGCGAGTCCGCAAGATGTGGGAACTTGCCGACGGCGCGGTGGTCGGCTCGGCGCTGCTCCAGCACGTGGCTACGGCGACCACGCCCGAACAGACCGCGCAGATGGCCGCCGATTTCTGGAAATCGTTGCGGTGAGACTCGCTACGGAGGATCATCGTTGAAGGGCGGGCATGAAACCCGCCCCTACAGAAGATAATGACACGCCGGATGCCGGATCATCCGCGGTGTTGACCATTCCCAATCGCCTGACCATGCAAGCATCGAGCAAAGCCGCTCCGGCGGTGACGGTCATCATTCCGCATCTCAGGAATCGCCCGATGCTCGATGCCTGCCTCGATGCCCTTCGCAAAACCACCTTCACCGGCTTCGCCGTGCTCGTCATCGATAATGGCGGCAAGGATTCCGATCTCGCCGGTCTCGAATCCCGCCATCCCGACGTCGTCGTGCTTCGCCTGCCCGCCAATGCCGGGTATGCGGGAGGCTGCAATGCCGGCCTGCGACAGGTCTCGTCGCCCTATGTGGTATTTTTAAATGACGATACTGTCGTGGAACCCGATTGGCTCGCTCGTCTCGTCGAGGCGGCGGAAGGCGATCCGGCGGTTGGCGCGTTGCAGCCGAAGATTCTCTCGCTGCCGGAACGTCGCAAAGGCAGGCGCGTATTCGACTACGCCGGAGCGGCGGGCGGGCTGATCGACCGGCTCGGCTATCCCTACTGCCTCGGCAGGAGCTTCGCTGGACGCGAGGAGGACAGCGGGCAGTATGACCAGCCACGCGACCTCTTCTGGGCATCGGGAGTGGCGCTCTTCACCCGGCGTGAAGTGGTCGAGCGACTCGGCGGCTTCGAGGAAGGATTTTTCATGCACATGGAGGAGATCGACCTTTGCTGGCGCATGTTGCTGGCAGGCTACAAGGTGCGGTCAATGCCGCAATCGGTGGTCTGGCACGAGGGGGGCGCGTCGTTGCAGGAGGGTTCGCCGCTGAAGATTTACTACAACCATCGCAACGCATTGCTGATGCTGCTCCGCAACCGGAGCGCCGCGCCGCTTGCGCTGCTGCTTGCGCCGCGCCTCATGCTCGAAGTGGCGGCGATGCTTTTCTATCTCGCGGGCGGGAAAGACGGAATAGCGCGAGCCGCGCAGGTGGCGCGGGCTTTCATCGATGTGTTGCGGAGATTGCCGGAGACGCTCCGTCAGAGGAGGGCGATTCAGCGCACGCGAACCGTCAGCGACCGCGAACTATTCCGCAATGCGCCGCTGTCGATTTTCCTGCCGCGCCGACCGGATTAGCTTTTGCTCTGCGCCTCGCAGAAGCTGCGGATCGCCTTGAGGATGGTCGGCAAATCCTGGCTCTGCACAAAGCTCACCACGAACTGCGGCGCGAAAAAGTCCGGCTTGATCTCTGCCTGGTAGGTCAGCAAGGTGGCGTGACCGTTCTTCCCATCGACCGCCTCCAGCCGCCACTCTCCCTCGTATACCTGAAAATCCCCGCCGATCTGCGAAAACCAGAGATGCTCGGGAAAAACCTCCTCCACCTTGAGCGTAAAATTCACCGTTTTCTCGAAGATGAAAATGCCCGACTTGCCCGACTGCGCGATGATTTTGGTCTGGTTATTGCTTTCAAGCAACCGGCTCGACGTCACCTTCGGCATCGTTTCGTGGAGGTGGTCATAATCGGTCAGCATCCGCCACACCACCGGCGGCTCCGCCTCGATGAAGACGCTGCCGCTTGCCCCGATGACCCCATCCGGCAGCCAGTCGAGATCGATGATAATCTCGCCCTGCATAATCCGCGAGCGCTTTTCCGGAGTGATTGTCATAGCTGAAGAGGTTTGGTTGCGACGCCTTTTCTTTCAATGTAGGTCAAGCGTCTTTCAATCGCAACGATTTGACGCTATTCCGAAGGCACACTCTGTTTATTCGAACTGTCGGGTTCTCCGCACAGCATCGGCCACCGCTGAGGGCTTTCTGTCGACGAAAAAAATTTTAATATTCTAATTTA
>CAIUQW010000361.1 GCA_903901395.1 uncultured Chlorobiales bacterium
GATCGTACATCTTCAGCTTCTTGACCGGCAGTGGCGAAAAGCCCTCTTCGATCTCGCCGAGATACTTCTGCTGAATGGCTTTCCACTTTTCGAGGTAACCGCTGTTCTCCTGCGCGTCGAGCAGCTTGTTGACCAGCACCATATCGACCTTGAAGCCGTAGAGGTTCAGGTAGGTCAGCGCGCGCATGGTCTCCTTGATCGACATCTTCTCGGCATTCATGACAAGACGGACAGTCGATTTGACGTTGTCGGTCAGAATCTCGCGGATATCTTCGAGTTCGTCGAACACCTGATCGACCGATTCGATGGCGTCTTCCGGCGGAATGTAGTAGGCGATCTTGTCCGACATCTTGGAGAGCGGCTTGCTGAGCGGGCGGACAATGTATTTGTTGACGTTCTTGACCGCCTTCATGCCCCATGAAAGGGTGTCGGGCAGCGAAAGGAGGCGGAGCGTTTCGCCGGTTGGGGCGGTATCGAGCACGAGGGCGTCGTAAAGACCGGCGGATTTGTAGCGTTTGATGCGGAGCAGCGAGAACAGCTCTTCCATGCCAGGAAGAATCGTCATTTCATCGGCCATGACGCCCGAGACGCCCTGGGCCATAAAAATACGGGTGTAGTACTTCTGTACCGAATGCCAGTTCTGCTTGAGGTCAACGTAGGGGTTCACCTCGATGGCGTGAAGATTTTCCTTGATCTTGGTCGGCTCCGCGCCAAGCTGGAGGTTGAATGAATCTGAAAGGCTGTGAGCGGGGTCGGTTGATAGGACAAGGGTACGATGCCCCATTTCTGAAAGACGAACTGCCGTGGCGGCCGAGACGCTTGTCTTGCCGACACCACCTTTACCAGTGAAAGTTAATATACGCATGAACCAGGCATTGGAAGTTTATTGTACAGCCAAGATCGTAAAGATATACTTCTCCCGTCATTCTGCAAAAGAACATTCACCGCCTCGACTCCGCCAAGGCGAAGCAAGTGACCGCGAAGTGAAGCGCACAGGCTCCTCAGCCATCTCTATGTGACGATATGCAAATCGTTTATCATCATTTCGAAGGTACTCTTGCAGAGAAAGGCATTTGCAAAATCCCCACCGGAACTCTAAAATGAACACAAACAATTTTCAGTTTGCGGGATGAGCGTCGCCCAAAACCGTCCCGATTGTCCTGTAAGCCTAACCAGACAAGCACGCGCCCATGCTTCAAAACAGCGCCATTGCCGACGTCAGAACCCACATCTCGGCCATCCGGCCAGCGGGCGCGGATGTCGCGATCCTTTCGATGAACTGCCCCGAAATCGCCGCCAGCGCGCGTCCGGGAAACTTCGTCAACATCAAGGTCAACGCCACAGACCAGCCGTTGCTCAGACGTCCTTTCTGCATTCATAACGTGCACGGCGACACGATCGACGTCATGGTGAAAAACGTCGGACGCGGCACCTCGCTGCTCTGCGAAGCATCGTGCGGCGAAAGCCTGCTGGTGCTTGGCCCGCTCGGCAATTCGTTCGGCGTCGGCACCGGAGATTTCGACACCGCGCTGCTCGTTTCCGGCGGCATCGGGACCGCGCCAATGCTCTTCCTCGAAAAAACGCTGGCGGCGGCGGGAATTCCGTTCCATCATCTGGTCGGAGGCCGAAGCCATGCCGATCTGCTGACTGTCGGCCTTTCGAACGTCACCACTTCAACCGACGACGGTTCCGAAGGATTCCACGGCAATGTGGTTCAACTGCTTGAAAAACATCTGGCGGAACAGACAGATGCCGGACGGGTGAAGGTGTTCGCCTGCGGCCCCAATCCTATGCTCAGGGCGCTCGCCCGCTTCTGCCGCGACCGCGCCATTCCCTGCGAACTGTCGCTCGAATCGGTCATGGGATGCGGCGTCGGCATCTGCTACGGCTGCATGGTCGAACTCAGCAATGCCGACGGCGAAAAGGAGAGTATCCTGCTCTGCCGGGAAGGCCCGGTGATCGACGGCAACCGGTTTACCGCCTGACTTGAAGAAGAAAGAATAATCATGTAGCTTGCAGCTCAAAGCTGACAACCGAAGAACTGATAAATCCCCCATACAACCATGGCAAGAGGTTTGAATAAAGTAATGCTGATCGGCCATCTCGGCAACGATCCGGAACGCCGCGAGACCCCATCGGGGCAGACTGTCGTCAACTTCACCCTCGCCACCAGCGAAGGGTTCAAGGACAGCAGCGGCAACTTCCAGGAGCGCACCGAGTGGCACCGCATCGTCGCGTGGGGCAAGCTGGCCGAGATTTGCAGCCAGTACCTCAAGAAAGGACGACAGGTTTACATCGAAGGCCGGTTGCAGACCCGCTCGTGGGATGACAGCAAGACCGGTGAAAAGAAATACACCACCGAAATCGTGTGCACCGACATGCAGATGCTCGGCTCGGGCCGGGACTCCGGCGGCGGCATGGGCGACTCGTCATATCCGCAGGAACGGCAGACGTATTCGCGCCCGTCGAGACCGGCGGAACCTCCTGCCGGAAATTACGGAGAGCGTCCCGCCTCCGGCGGCGGAGTTCAGGAGTTCGAAAAGGACGACCTGCCCTTCTGATCAAGGCTTGAGGCACTGAACCCACATGGCTGACCTGAAAAAGCAGATCGCATCAGGCAAGATCGCCCCTGTCTACTTTTTTCAGGGTCCGGAAAGCTGGCTCAAGGAGGAGATCGAAACGGAACTGAAGGCGGCGCTCTTTCCCTCGGAAAACGAGGCCGCCCTCAACACGCTCGTCCTCTACGGCCCCGACGTGACACTCGGACAGATCATTTCGGCGGCCTCCGAGTATCCGATGTTCACCGAAAAAAAACTGATCGTCGTCCGCCAGTTCGACAAGCTCAAAAAAGTGACCGGCAAAGATGCGGCGCAGCAGCAGGAGACCTCCCTCCAGCGCTACCTCTCGGATCCCCCCTCCTTTGCGGTGCTCGTGCTCGATGCGGACGAGGTCGATAAAAAGGAGCTTGAAAAAGCGCCGTACAAGCATCTCAAAGCGTTTCGCCACGACTTTCCAGCCATCAAGAATGCTGACGTTTTTGCCGCGGAAAGAGCGCGGGAGTCAGGCTGGGAGTTCGAGCACGACGCGCTGAAAACCTTCGCGGCCTACATCGAGCCATCATCCCGGCTGATCTGCCAGGAGATCGAAAAGCTCACGCTCTACGCCTCAGACAAACGACCCGACAAACGCATCACCCTCGACGACGTCTGCGACTGCGTTGGCATCTCGCGCAAATACAACGTTTTCGAACTTGAAAAAGCGGTGGTCGCCAAAAATCTCCGCCAGTGCAGTGGCGTCGCGCTGATGATCATGGAGCAGGAGGGGCAGAAGGAGGGACTCATGAACATCGTGCGCTACCTGACCACCTTTTTCCTGCGCATCTGGAAGCTCCAGACGCCGGGAATGCAGCAGCTTTCGCTCCAGGAAACCGCCGCCGCGCTCGGCATGTTCGGGCGGCAGGAGTTCTTCGCCAAAAACTTCATCGGCTATGCCAGGCAATTCAGCGCCGCCGAAACCGAAAAAGCGATCCTCGCCCTGCGCGAAGCCGACGCCGCCCTCAAAGGCATCGCCCCATCACCCGACGACAAATTCACGCTGCTGAAGCTGATGCAGCGAATGTTCAGCTGAAGAAAGAGAAGAAAGAATTGTGGACTTGGTGAACGCTGTGGACGTTATGGACATCTTTTTAGCCGCCACTTCCACAAAGTCAGCGGCTTTGCGTTTAAGGCGTTTATCGATGAAGCCCGGGGAAAAAAGAGAATGGCAAACGCCTCAGCGACTTGAGAATTGCGTCTCGCGCCCGCAAACGGAAATCGCGGCTGAACCTGTCCTGTCGGCCACCCTTCAGATACCACCTCATCAATTCCGGTAAATCGAGACGTAAAGAGTTCCTGAACCTCCTAAAATCCCTTTCTTTATACCAAAAATTGGCGATAACAACCTTGTCCAGCGCAAGATTGGACTTCAGAATACGTTCGATCTCGGCGGGAACTCCTGCCTGTAGCGCCTTATGTTCCACTGTGCATTTCGACTGCAACATCGCCATGCGATTGTGAGACTCGTTGGCGCTATGCACCCGCCAGACGGAAAGAGCTTTTTCGGTGTAACCATAGACGGGAAATCCGGCAAGAGCGATCCTGAGATACATATCCCAGTCATCGTGCGGACGGGTTTTGTCGTCAAAACCTCCGACGACCCTGAACACTTCGCGATGCACCACAGGCGAAGAGGAGTAAATGAAGTTTTCATCGGCCAACCCCTGCAGCAAATCTTTACAAGGGATTTTCGAATAATACTTATCAGAAACCCTATCCGTTTTTTTTGCGATTTTTTGCCCCCTGGCATCGATTACAACCACGGGCGAAACCACCATGCACGGCGCGCCGTTCACGCCGATCAAGCCGACCTGTTCGGCCAGTTTGTCCGGATACCAGAAATCATCCTGGTCCAGAAAAGCGATATAATCACCCTGACATTGGGCAATTGCGAAATTTCTGGTCGCGGCGACACCTTCATTTGGCTTCGTGAAAACCTTGATCCTCCTGTCGTCCGGTAACGCGTTCCTGAACTCCTCACTGCCTCCATCATTGACCAGCACCAGTTCGAGTACGGGCAACGTCTGGGTCAGCACAGACGATAACGCCTGCATGAAAAACTCCGGATCGGGATTGTAAACGGCAATCACAGCGGAAACCGCCCATGCAGAGCGTTCGATATTGGCATGTTCAGCTACCACGGAGCACCCCCGGCACACGCTTAAAATTCGAGCGGCGCATGATCATCGCATTAACCTTTTAAGTTGTGAAATCATTGAAAAAGGCATCAGCAATAAGGCGTAAACCGAAATCATCCGATGCCTCGCTGACAAAGATACTACTTTTATCCCCTTTATTTTCAGCAGCATCGGATGATCAGTGCATCGAGGACAACCAGAAAACATTGCTGGATTCATGCAGTTCGGCAGTCCGACAAACAGCCTGAATCCTGAAAACCTTCTTTTTGCAATATTCGATTATATTAAAGACCTGGTTATCATGAATCTCTGTTTTTCCATGAAGTTACTGCTAAGAATACTGCGCTATCTGGCTCCGTCGAAGGGAAAAATCGCCCTGGTTGTCCTGGTAAGCATGCTTACGTCGCTCTTCAGCGTCGTTTCGATCTATTCGATTCTTCCGCTGCTCAACGAGGTTTTCTCCTCATCACGGCCAGCTCAGACTGTCGAGCAACCGATCGCCGCGCCCTCTCTTCCGAATCTGAAACCGCGACAGGCGACACAGTCCATCTACGACAAACCAAAGCTCGCTGTACCGGCGGAAACAACCGCTCAAGGCAAAGCCCTGAGCCAGGCCGAACGCATGAAAGCCTGGGCGCTGGAACGGTTCCAGGCGATATTCAGCGCGCCGACCAGGGAAGAGACGCTCCTGAAAATCTGCATCTTCCTCATCTCGGTGTTCGCTCTGAAAAACCTGTTCGTCTATCTGAACAAACAGATCATCTTCCGCATCCAGACAAAAACCGCCAAAAAGCTACGTGACGACGTATTCAGCAGCATCATCGAAATGCAGCTCGACTACTTCAACAAGAACAAGGTGGGCAATCTGATGAACTACGTCTATAACGATGTGGAGAACGTCAACGAGAGCATCAGCTCCACCTTCGTCAATTTTCTGCAAAACCCGTTCTCCATCGTCATCTATCTTGCCGTGCTGCTTGCCCTGAGCTGGGAACTGACCCTCTTTTCAGCGGTGACCTCGATTGGAATCCTCTTCCTGGTACGCTCTATCGGCAAGAATATCCGTGGACTGGCCCGCCGTTACCGTGCCAGCATGGGCGACATGAACTCGGTGCTCCAGGAAAAATTCAGCGGCATAAAGGTCATTAAATCGACAGCCTTTGAAGAGGTCGAACTCGACAGATTCAAAAGCTTCACCAAGGATTTCCGCAAGCTCGGTATACGGATTGCGCAACTCAGAAACTTGATCGGGCCGCTCAATGAATCGCTCATGATCGCGGCCATCGCCATGGTGCTCTGGTTCGGCGGCCTGCAGGTGTTTCACGGCGTGATGACGGCCAACGA
>CAIUQW010000362.1 GCA_903901395.1 uncultured Chlorobiales bacterium
ATCGACACCGGTGATTTCGTGGTCGTGACCAATGCCGGCAAAGTTGCGCTGAGCGGTAAAAAACACGACGACAAGACCTACTTCTCGCACTCCCACTATCCGGGTGGCGTCAGAATCGACAGTGTGAAAGACCTTCTCCAGAAAAAGCCGGAAAAGGTGATCGAGCACGCTGTGTGGGGCATGCTGCCGCACAACAACCTTGGCCGCCAGCTCTTCAAGAAGCTGAAGGTCTATGCAGGCCCGGAGCATCCGCACGCCGCGCAGACACCGGTGGAAATGAAAGTCAATCAATAAACATAACGCATACTGATGAAAGAGGTTATCGATACCGTAGGCCGCCGCAAGACCTCCGTTGCCCGCGTGTTCATGTCGCCGGGCAAGGGCAAGATCGTGGTCAACAAGCTGCCGGTCGAAGATTATTTCAAGGATGAGTTCAAGAGAAGCCAGGCGCTGAAGCCGCTGGTTGCCGCTGAAAAGCTGAACGATTTCGATATCACGGTCAATGTCAAGGGCGGCGGTCTCACCGGTCAGTCCGGCGCGGTTAGCCTCGCCATCGCCAGAGCGCTGGTCGAGTTCGACGATTCGATTCGCACTGCGCTCAGGCCCGATCGTCTGCTCACCCGCGATCCCCGCATGGTCGAGAGGAAGAAATATGGCAAGAAGAAAGCCCGCAAATCCTTCCAGTTCTCGAAGCGCTGATTTTTTCGTAGCAACAATCATCTCGCATACCCTGTCACTCCGGCTCGCCGGATAACGCTCCGGGGAAGTGTCCCGACTCTGTTCGGGATCCCTCAGGCGGCGGCAGGGTAGAGGATCAACTAAACAAAGGAGACATCACCATGTCCAAATTCCAGCTCGAAGAGATGCTTCGCGCAGGCGTGCACTTCGGTCACCTCGCCCGCCGCTGGAGCCCGAAAATGAAGCCGTACATCTTCATGGAGAAGAACGGCGTCCACATCATCGACCTCAAGAAAACGCTCGTCATGGCTGACGAGGCGCTCAAGGCAATCGAGGCTATCGCTTCGACGGGCCGCGAGATCATGCTGGTCGGCACCAAGAAACAGGCCAAGGTCATCATCGCCGAACAGGCCGAGCGCGCCGGTATGCCGTACGTCTGCGAGCGCTGGCTCGGCGGCATGCTGACCAACTTCTCGACCATCCGCCAGAGCATCCGCCGCATGAACGCCATCGACCGCATGGAGACCGACGGCACCTTCGACATGATCACCAAGAAAGAGCGCCTCATGCTGCTCCGCGAAAAGGACAAGCTGGTGCGCATCCTCGGCGGTATCTCCAACATGAACCGCTTGCCCGCCGCTCTGTTCGTGGTCGATATCAAGAAAGAGCACATCGCCATCAAAGAGGCCCGCTCGCTCGGCATTCCGATTTTCGCCATGGTCGATACCAACTGCGATCCTGACGAGGTCGATTACGTCATTCCGGCCAACGACGACGCCATCCGCTCCATCGACCTGATGGTCAAGGCGGTTGCCGACACCATCATCAACGCCCGTTCGCTTCAGGTCGAGCAGGAAGTGCTCGCCGAGATGGACGAGGCTGCCGAAGAAGAGGTCGCCGACTGATTTATACCGTAACGACCGTCCGGCATGGAAAATATCTCCATGCCGGACGACCGCAACCCCAATCACGATTACCATACCGATAGATTATTATGAGCCAGATTTCCGCCAAAGACGTCAAGAATCTCAGGGATACCACCGGCGTCGGCATGATGGAGTGCAAGAAGGCCCTCGAAGAGACCGGGGGTGACATGCAGAAAGCCATCGAATATCTCCGCAAGAAGGGCGCTGCAATGGCCGCCAAGCGCGCTGACCGCGAAGCTTCGGAAGGCATGATCTGCATCAGATTGAGCGACGACCAGAAGACGGGCGTGATTCTCGAACTCAACTGCGAGACCGATTTCGTGGCTCGCGGCGAGGTGTTCACCGGTTTCGCCAGCGAACTGGCTGGCCTGGCGCTCGCCAACAACTGCGAATCGCGCGAAGCGCTGCTCGCCATCAACCTCGGCGAAGCTTACGGCAACGAGAGCGTCGAAGAGGCGCTGAAGTCGATGACCGGCAAGGTCGGCGAGAAACTCGAACTCAAGCGCCTCGCCAGGCTGTCGGCTGAAGCGGGCGTGCTCGAAAGCTACATTCATCCCGGCGCGCAGCTTGCCGCATTGATCTCGGTCGATACCGACAAGCCGGAAGAGACCAAAGCGCTCGCCAAAGACCTCGCCATGCAGGTCGCCGCAGCCGCTCCGATTGTCGTTGGCCGCGATGCCGTGCCCTCCGACCTCATCGAGAAAGAGAAGGAGATTTACCGCCAGCAGGCGCTTGCCGAGGGCAAGAAAGAGGAGTTCGTGGACAAGATCGTCATGGGCCGTCTCAGCAAGTACTATCAGGAGGTGGTGCTCACCGAGCAGAGCTTCATCAAGGATCAGAATGCCCGCGTTTCCGCCGTGCTCGACGACTTCATGAAGAAGAACCAGGCGCAAGTCAAGGTGAACGCCTTTGTCAGGTATCAGTTAGGAGCCTGAAACTGAAAAAAGCCTCGTTGATGCGAGGCTTTTTTTTTGCTTATTGGAAGGAATACCTTTCATTTCTGTTGGAAAGCCAATCATCAGTAAAAGGAGGAGCAGACATGTTAAAGTACCGGAGAATCCTGCTCAAGATCAGTGGCGAGTCACTTGCCGGAGAGAGCGGATATGGCATCGATGCCGCGGTTCTCGAAAGCTTTGCCGACGAAATCAAGGAGGCATGCGACCTCGGCGGCGAGATTGCGCTCGTGATTGGCGGAGGCAATATTTTTCGCGGACTCTCCACGGCGGCGGCCTCGATGGATCGCGTGCAGGCCGACTACATGGGGATGCTCGCCACGGTGATCAACTCGCTGGCGCTTCAGGACGCGCTGGAACGGAAAGGCATCTACACACGCCTTTTGACCGCCATCAAGATGGAGCAGATCGCCGAGCCGTTCATCCGCCGCCGCGCGGTGCGCCACCTCGAAAAAGGGCGCGTCGTCATCTTCGGCGCGGGCACCGGCAACCCCTACTTCACCACCGATACCGCAGCCTCGCTTCGCGCCATCGAGATCGAGGCCGACGTCATCATCAAGGGCACCAGAGTCGAAGGGGTCTACGACTCCGATCCTGAGAAGAACCCCGACGCGGAATTTTTCCCGCGGATCTCCTATTTCGACGTGATGCATAAAAATCTCCGCGTGATGGACATGACCGCCATCACCCTCTGCCGCGAAAACACTCTGCCAATCGTCGTGATGAACATGAACACCAGCGGCAACCTGACGCGCCTGCTCAAAGGCGAACCGATAGGCACGCTCGTGCACGCAGGAGAGGAGTAGCCGTTGATAATGGATAGTTGATAATGAAAGAAGGGCGAGCTGGCGGGTTCGCCCTTTTGCTTTTATGGAAAAGGGAGCGAAAAAATGGTTCGGGAAAAAGTCCACTCCGGCCTCCATACATCGGCAAGCCAAGTCATCTGTAAAGCGTTGCGCTCATGGATGAACAGGATTCGATTTGGAAAGCCAGATTTGATCTGTTGCGGCAGGAGATTCATGCGGGACTGCAAAGCGGAACAGCGACGGCCTGGAATCCTGAAGAGATAAAGCAGACCGGACGAGAAAGAGGTAAGGCGTGAGCAGGAGAGTATCATGCCGACAATCAGGATTAGCCTGCTCGTTTTCGACGATCTTGCCGAAATATGGAGTTATATCGCAGAATACAGCCCGACCCGAGCCGACACGTTTATCGACTCAATCGACAGAAAATTCGATGAGTTGTCACGTTTACCCCATATCGGGCGGTCTCGCAGCGAACTTTTGCCGGGGCTGTGCAGTTTTCCGGTCGGTCATTATATCGTTTTATACCTCGTCATTACGGACGGCATAGAAGTTGTCAGGGTGCAGCCTGCATCGAGAGACATCGATGCGCAACTCAATCCACAGCAATAGATGGAAGGGCGACAAATCGGCTATGCCAGAGTTTCGACAGACGGCCAGAAACTCAACCTCCAGCTCGATGCCCTCAAGCATGTCAGCATCTCCGAAAAACTCATCTTCATCGACAAAGCCAGCGGATCGAAATCCGAACGCCCGGGCCTCACCGCCTGTATGAATGAGCTGAAGTCCTGTGATACCCTCGTCATCTGGAGACTCGACCGCCTTGGCTCGGTCACAGAAACACCTCATCGAAAATGTCGAAGAGCTGAAGGGGCGGCAAATCAGCTTCCGCTCGATCAGTGACGGCCGCATCGACACCACCACCGCATCAGGTGAAATGGTCGTTAATATCTTTGCCATTCTCGCACAGTTTGAGCGCCGACTGATGCAGGAACGCTGAAAGCCGCTCGCGCGAGAAGGAAGAAGGGCGGACGACCGAAAATTTCTCCAGATGATTCGAAAGTCCAGATGGCCAGAAAGATGAGCGAAAACCTCAGTGACCGGAGCCCGTGAAATTGAACCATCGGCTTTTGGAAAGATTCGCTTTGTGATGGGACTGCTCTCTATTATTTCACATAGATAATAGAATATTTTTCGGTTATCTGTTTAAAATATATGAGATTAGAACAGACGCTTAGGAAATACGGTGGCGTGCCAAGAGCAATTGCCAAAAGTTGTGTTTTACGTTCAGCTAAGCGGCAAGTGGTTCCTCGATTCCATTGATAAATTTGACGCCGCTCAAGACCTTCCCGATGAGTTGGTGCGCGTTCAGTTTTCTCCATTTCAGCGCTGCCCGTTCGGCCAGCTTGAACACCATGGCCAGCGTCGTTGCCATGCTGCCTTGGCCTCGGGTCTTGGCCGTGCGGAGTCGAACGGTCGCAAATGCCGATTCGATCATGTTGGTACTGCGATTATGCTGCCAGTGTTCGACCGGGTAATGGTAAAACGTGAACAGCCTCGCTTCGTCCTTGACCAGGGCTTCAACCGCTTTCGGTTATTTGGTCTGGTAACGCTCCTGAAATCGAATGAATGCATTTCGGACATCCTGTTCGGTCTCGGCCTGATAGATGTCGTGCATCAGCGATTTGGCGCTCGGCTGAACGGTTTTCGGCATCTTGTCCAGCGCGTTGGCCGTCTTGTGCACCCAACACCGTTGCCGTTCTGCAGCCGGATCCACTTCCGGTGCTCTTCCTGTCAGAGATACTTCACTGGCGTGATCGAAGTTGACGAAAAACCCGCCGGAAGCTCGCCGAACAGCTGTTCAAACGCTGGAATGAAATCGTTGTCCGACAGGCCGCAGAGGTAAAAAAGCGGCAGAGACTCTTCGATATGCAGGGTTTTTCTCATGTATTTCGGGATCAGCGCGCTCACAAAGGGTTTGATGGACGGCACCAACGAACGGTTTCGAGGCACTTTCACCGTCAGTGGGCCGACCGTCGAGCTGATGGTTCGTTCTGAAAGATACCCGTTTCTGACCACGGCAGCTTTGCCAACAGCGGTCTTGATCTGCCGATACGGCTCTATGGACGTCGTAATTTCGGCTTCCATTGCCAGAGCGATCAACTGTTGTGCTGCAAGCCTGGCCAATGCTTCAAGGCCTGCCCCTTTGCCGGGAAGTTCGAGTATCGATGAGGTTTCTTTCAACATCTGCTGTGCTCCTTGTGTTTTTCCTCAAGGTCGCACTGGCCGCCGATCTTTCGGCTATGCCTTCAAATACAACTTTTGAAAATAACTCACCGATCTGGTGTGTACCTCTCCAGACATTGCTCGTGGAATTATTCGTCAGATAAATAACAGAAGTAGCGAAGACAAGAACTCATCCCGAATCAGCTTGAAAGCCAAACTTCGTGAACGTCTTAAAGCCCGAAATTGCAAAGGGTTGACTGAATTGACGGATGCAGAAAAACGTTGGTTGTTAGACACCAGTGAGGATTCCGACGAGTAAGCATCGGGTACTTTGGGAAACCCGCATCCTGTTGTCGCCCGGCAATCTGACGACTCGATCAATTATCGCATTCGTCTGAATCTCAATCGCCGTACATTCGTTTATTCGACAACTGCATTTTCAACCCAATCCACAGCAATCTCTTGCCGATGACCGACTCCTCCTCTCACGCCAAAATAGGCCCCATCGAACTCGCGCCGTCCGTGCAGCCGCGCCATGCGTGGACGTTTCTTGTGGCGTCGTTCTTTTCGATCGGGATGATCACCTTCGTCTCGATCGGGCAGGCGTACCTGATGAACGAACATCTGAAAATTCCGGTGTCGGCGCAGGGAACGCTCAGCGGCGACCTGGTCTTCTGGACGGAGATCGTGACGCTCCTCTTCTTCGGGCCGACCGGCGCGATCATGGATCGCATCGGCAGAAAGCCGGTTTACGCCGTGGGCTTCGTCATTCTGGCGCTTGCCTACCTCTGCTACCCGCTGGCGACGAGCGTCGCGCAGCTCACCGCCTGCCGCATGATCTACGCCGTCGGCGTAGTGGCCGTGACGAGCGGGCTGGCGACGGTGCTGGTCGATTATCCGCAGGAGCGCTCACGCGGCAAGCTCATCGCCATCGTGGGATTTCTGAACGGACTCGGCATCGTCATCCTGAACCAGTTTTTCGGCGGCCTGCCGAAAACGCTCGTGGCGAAAGGGTTCAGCGGCACCGAGGCCGGATTCTGGGCGCACGCGGCAGTCGCCGCCACGGCGCTTGTG
>CAIUQW010000363.1 GCA_903901395.1 uncultured Chlorobiales bacterium
TGCTCCCCGGATTCTCGTTTACTTCCCCCCGCAGAGCATGGGCGAACAAAGCTTCAACGAAACTGAATTCACAACCGATAATTCAGTTGACCCTCCACCGATCAACTATCGCATCTCCGGGCTGTCCCGGCTGGCGTTCGACTTGCCGGACGATGCAACGAAGATCGATTACACGCCTGAGCTGTTGCTCAACTGGAAGGATGGCATTCTGATTCCCCGTCTCGATAATCGCGCGATCACTCAAGAGGAAACGCCGTCAGAGATCAGTATTGCCGTTCGGCCAAGGCCCGGCTCATTCAAAATACATCTTTCCGATGGCTGGTTCGTTCCCGTGACGACCGTCGAGCGCAGCATCATTCTGCCAAAAGCGCCAGCGCTCGATACGACGGCCATCGAGGCGCCATACCGGCTCCTGCTTTCGCCAGACCAGTACGGGTACTGGGACTCAGCCGTTTCAGCGGCCATGAACTCGGGTTCACGCGCCGTGCTCTGGCATACCCGGATTGGCACGAAAGCTTCGATTGAATCACCGTTGGTGCGGGCAATCTGGTCAGTCGATAAGACTCCGGGAATATCGAAGGATCCTTTCGGCAAACACACAACGCTGACTCCGGGTGATCGGGATTTGATCGTCCACAACTGCACGATGAAGGCCGTCGATGCCCGCCAGATGATGCTGACATCGCTTGGCGCATGGCTGAACCTCGATGGCAACTGGACAGAGTTGCCCGATGACCTCGTGACGCTTGAAAAGTGGATTCAGCGCTCGACGCTGGGACGCGATCAGTTCGTTCAGGTGGTCAAGCGCGGCTATCTCTATCCATTCGGCCACAAGGCGGTGATGATCGAAATCACTGAAAGAAAGTTTGGCCAGAAACCTTCGGGTTACGTCGGCGCATGGCTTCGCACGCGCAGGTTTATCGTCGTCAAGGAGCTGGAACGCAACTACAAAGAAGATCAGGACAACCACGGCGTGTTTGAACATGAACGCCGAGAGATTCCGTTCAAGAGCGTTCGCGTGCTGACCAAAGTCACCCGCTTGCTCGAAGAGCCTGTGTTGATCGACGGCATTACCATTCCACCCCTGACTCCGGGAGATGCTGGCGCAACGGACGCTGACAGGGAAGGTGCTTTCTGGCCGATGGTTGGCAACGAGGATTTCATGTTCCACCTGAAC
Organism: uncultured Chlorobiales bacterium; assembly: GCA_903901395.1. Taxonomy (GTDB): domain Bacteria; phylum Bacteroidota; class Chlorobiia; order Chlorobiales; family Chlorobiaceae; genus Chlorobaculum. Next base: position 1,178 of record CAIUQW010000363.1, read on the forward strand.
GCCACCGATTGGTTTGGTAACATTGTCGAATTTTCCGCGCCGCTCGCGTTCGTCCGTAACGATGTGAGCCGCGATCCGGTTAATATCGCCCTGGTTGTCGCCAATCAACAGAGTAGCGCCAATGAGGCGCGGCGGATGTATGCTTTTGGAGGTCAGAAGCTCTTTTTCGCCGATCCCAAAATGAAAGATGGCAAAACCCTGCATGACGAAGCTCTGGAGGCTGTCAGCATCGGCTTTGAAGGATTCGTCTCAACGGTAAAAAGCACTGCGGCGTGGCATCGGCCATTCTATCCGAAGATGACCACCGCCAAGGTTGTCGTGGCCGCGATGCGTCAGTTCGCAGGCATCACTTCGGCCAATGTCATCAGCTATTATACGGGATACCTCAAGGAAGGATTCGGTGACAAGAACACTGGTGAAGTCTACCTCAAATTCAATGATGGCGTTTCGGTCGCCTACGGCAGCGACAACAAAACTGACAAGGCTGGCGGCATCATCTCGCCCGGAATGCTTGCCGGTGGCCTGTCACGAGCGCATGGCCCGGTCGGCGTAACGAGTACGGGTGACGATCCGCTCAATAACTACGCATCGGGAGTGTTCGATCCCAAAGCGTTTTTCGGCGGTATGTCCGCGAAAATTCTTGGCGGATTGGATCTGTTCGATATTCTCGTTCCCAATCTCCCATTCAGTACGAGCGGAGTTCAGAAAATCCCGCAATGGATCAATGAGGCGACGACCGACGGCTCTATCGCGCGCCGCTTTGTCTGGAAAACCGATCAGCTCCTTGCCGATGCTGGCAGCTTCACCTCCGGCGCGGGCAAGTCTCTTGAGGTTGATTGTCAGGTTACCGTCAAA
>CAIUQW010000364.1 GCA_903901395.1 uncultured Chlorobiales bacterium
CGAGCACCTTGCGGGCTTTGCGGGTCAGGTTGCGACCGATGATAAGCGTGATGCGTCCACCGGCGCGAACTTCGTCGGCGAGCGTATTCGGTTCGAGCGAGAAGGTGGAGATCACTTCGCCGTTTTTCTCGATCTTTCCGGCAAACGGGTAGACGTCGATCACGTCGCCCATCTCCATCGAGGTCACATCCGCCTGAATCGGCAACGCGCCGGAGTCTTCGGCAGTGTTGAAGAAGATCGGAGCCACGATGCCGCCGATCACCACGCCAGCCGTGCGCTTGTTCGGCACGGCGGGAATGTCCTCGCCAAGGTGCCACTGCACCGAGTTGATGCCCGACTTGCGGCTGGAGCCAGTGCCGACCACGTCGCCGACGTAGGCGAGCGGATGGCCTTTCTTCTTGAGTTCGGCGATGGTCGCGATGGGATTGTCCATCTTGGAGCGGAGCATGCTGAGCGCGTGCATCGGAATATCGCTGCGGGTGAAGGCTTCACCGGCGGGCGAAAGGTCGTCGGTGTTGGTCTCGCCCGGCACCTTGAAAACCGTCACGGTGATCTTCTCGGGAACGGTCGGCTGCGAGGTGAACCACTCGCCGTTTGCCCACGATTCGAGCACCTCTTTGGCGTAGCTGTTCGATTTGGACAGCTCGACCACGGTATCGAACGAATCGTAAACGAGCAGGGTCTTCTTCAGCGCGAGCGCCGCGGCTTCGGCAACAGCGCTATCGGCGCTGGAGAGTGCGTCGATGAGCGGCTTGACGTTGTATCCGCCAAGCATCGTGCCGAGAATCCTGACCGCCTCGACCGGCGAAATCACCGCGCACGAAGCTTCGCCGCAAATGATGGCGTCGAGGAAAGCCGCCTTTTCGAGCGCGGCATCGTCCACGCCGGGGCTGATGTGGTTCACGAACAGGTCAAGCAGATACTCCTGTTCCTGCACCGGATTCTCCTTGAGGAGCGCAATCAGCTCGACGGCCTGCGCGGCGGTCAGCGGAAGCGGCGGAATACCGAGTTGCGCGCGCTCTTCAGTGTGGGCGCGATACTGGCTGATGAGACTCATATAATGATCTCCAGGGTAATGATTATAAGTGATGATACGATGGTAATTACGGCGAACGGTATAAGCCGGAATGGTTTCTGCCTCGAAAAAAGCAAAGCATTAAAATAAGTCGGCAACAAGTGAAATGCAAAACTGCCAGTCCCCCGAGGCCAGCTTGCGCCGTTCTTTTTCAGGCGCAGTTACGGCAAGGGTTAAGAATTTCAGAACGGCGGAGGCGTTGCAAGCAATTGGCGGAAGATTTTTTTATCGACTTGGTGAACATTGAGGACAGGATCGACGCCGATTTTATGGCGATTCAGGGTGACATGCAGGTTCATCCCTGTAAATAATTATCAATTTTATCCATTGTCAACTGATAAACATGCTGTCGCCGTAGCTGAGGAATTTGTAGTTGTTGTCGAGGGCTTGCTGGTAGGCGCGTTTGAGCAGCTCGGTTCCGGCGAAGGCGGCGGTGAGCATCAGCACCGTTGAGCGGGGGGCATGGAAATTGGTGAGCAGGGCGTCGATGATTTTGAATGTATAGCCGGGATATATAAATATATCAGCCTCGCCGCTCACCTCCTGCGTGAAGTTGCTGCCAAGCAGGCGGGGCGAGGCGTGTTCGAGGGCGCGGGTGACGGTGGTGCCGACGGCGACGACGCGCCCGCCAGTGGCTTTGGCTTCGGCGATCTTGAGGGCGGTCGATGCGGGAATGTTGTAGAATTCGCGGTGCATGACGTGCTCTTCGAAGCTTTCGGCGCGGATCGGCAGGAAGGTGCCGAGGCCGACGTGCAGCGTGACGTGGGCGACTCCGACGCCTTTGGCGCGAACCTTGTCGAGCAGCTCGTCCGTCAGATTCAGCGACGCGGTCGGCGCGGCCACGGAGCCGGGGAGTTCTGCGAAGACGGTCTGGTAGCGTTCGCGGTCAAACTCCTCCGCGTCGCGCTTGAGGTAGGGCGGAATCGGCACGGAGCCGTGCGTTTCGAAAAGCGCGGCGAGGCTTGCGGTGGAGCAGGAGAGTTGCGCGATGCCGTCGCTGGGCAGCACTTCGACCGTCAGTTCCACGCCGTGCGCGAGCAGGCGGTCGCCCGCGCGGAGCCGTCCGCGATAGAGCGCGAGGTTCTGCTCGCCCTCGTGCTTTTCGAGCAGCATCAGCTCGATGCGAGCGCCGGTCGGCTTGTGGGCGATGAGCCGCGCCCGGATCACCTTGCTGTTGTTCAGCACCAGCAAGTCGCCGAGCCGGAGCTGTTCGTGCAGCGCGGCGTAGGTCGAATGGGTGATCGACTGCGCCACCCGGTCGAGCACGATGAGGCGAGTTGAGCCGCGCTCTTCGGGCGGGTAGGTGGCGATGCGCTCTTCGGGCAGGGTGTAGTCGAAATCGCTGACCTTCATCATCACAATTTCTTCAGTCTGACGCGCACCGCTTCGGCGTGCGCCTGAAGCCCTTCGTGGTCGGCAAAGCGGGCGATCTTTTCACCGGCGCGGCTCAGCTCGCTCTTCGACCAGGCGATGATCGAAGTGTGTTTGACGAAGTCGCGCACCGAGAGCGGCGAGAAGAATCGTGCCGTGCCGTTGGTCGGCAGCGTATGGTTCGGCCCGGCGAAGTAGTCGCCGACCGTCTCGCACGACCACGGCCCCATGAAGATCGCGCCAGCGTGGCGAAGGTCGGGCAGAATCTCCCACGGATTGTCCACGTGCAGTTCGAGATGCTCGGGGGCGATCATGTCCGACACGCGGCACGCCTCCGCCATCGAGCCGGTCACGACAATCGCGCCGTTGTCCGTCAAGGCACGGGTGATCACCTCGTCGCGCAGCATCGTGCCCGCGAGCCGCGCGGCAGCCTCCTGCACGGCAGCGGCAACTTCGGCGGATGGCGTGATGAGCACCGCCGAGGCGTCGGGATCGTGCTCCGCCTGCGCGAACATATCCATCACGATGAACTCCGGCTCCGCGCCCGCGTCGGCGATCACCACCACCTCGGACGGCCCGGCGATGCTGTCGATGGCGACGTGGCCGAAGACCTGCTTTTTGGCCAGCGCGACATATTTATTACCGGGGCCGGTGACGATGTCCACCTTCGGAATCGACGCCGTGCCGAACGCGAAGGCCGCCACGGCCTGCGCGCCGCCGAGCCGGTACACGCTTTTCACGCCCGCCACCCGCGCCGCCGCGAGAATGTGCGGATTCACTTTACCCTCCGCGTCGCACGGGGTGGTCATGTAGATTTCATCCACGCCAGCCACCTGCGCGGGAGCTGCGTTCATCAGCACAGAGGACGGATAGGCCGCCTTGCCGCCGGGCACGTAGAGCAGCGCCCGCTCCATCGGCGTGACGCGCTGGCCGAGAATCACGCCCCCCTTCTGTTCGTAGAAAAAGCTCTTCTCAGCCTCGTTGCGATGGAACGCGGTGATGTTGGCGAACGCCTCTTCGAGAATGGCGATGAACTCTGGATCGGACTCCGCATACGCCGCCTCGATCTCCGCCTCCGGCACCCGCATCTCGCTGAGCCGGACGCCCTGGAAGCGCTCGGTGTAGTCAAGCAGGGCGGCGTCGCCCTCCGTCCTGACGCGATGCAGGATTTCATCGACCGTCCTCTGGGCATCGGGATCGAACGACACCGTCCGGTTGAGCTGTTCTCTGAGGGCTGCTTCCTCCTGGGGGAATTGGTAGATCGTTAACACGGCGCTTCTGGATTTTGGATGGTGATGGCTCCGGCAAGCGGGGCGCTTCGTTTCGTTGCGTAATGTAAGCATTGGCGCGTGGAAACGAAACTCCGCCGTCAGAGAAGCGGCCAGTCCGGCGGCTCAAAAAGGGAGCTTCCTGCCCACGATTTCATTTGAAATATAGGTTCCATTAACTACTTTTAGGCTTCATTCAAAACCTTGGAACCGGGCCTGATTCTGCTAATTCCAAGCCACTATGCATCATACCAAGATCCTTACTTATCATGGGCTTTTTCAGTGACCTGTTCAGAGACATCGCTATCGATCTCGGAACAGCCAACACCCTCATTTTTATCCGCAATAAAGGCGTAGTACTTAACGAACCATCCATCGTCGCCCGCGACCGCAATACCGGCAAAGTTGTCGCCATCGGCCACGACGCGCTTCTCATGCACGAAAAGACGCACCCCGGCATCGTCACCATCAAGCCGCTCGCCAACGGCGTCATCGCCGACTACGAGGCGACCGAAGAGCTGATCCGCGGCCTCATCAATAAAACCAAGAAACAGTTCTCGCTCGGCATCCGCCGCATGGTGATCGGCATTCCCTCCGGCATCACCGAGGTGGAAAAACGCGCCGTGCGCGACTCGGCTGAACACGTCGGCGCGAAGGAGGTCTACCTCGTCGCCGAACCGATGGCCGCTGCGATTGGCATCGGCATCGACGTCAAGGAGCCGATGGGCAACATGATCGTTGACATCGGCGGCGGCACCACCGAAATCGCGGTCATCTCGCTCGGAGGCATCGCCTCGGGCGAATCGCTGCGCGTGGCGGGCACCGACATCACCAGCGCCATCATCCGCCACTTCCGCAAAGCCTATAATCTCGCCATCGGCGAACGCACCGCCGAAGAGGTGAAGATCAGAATCGCCTCGGCCTACAAGCTCGACAAGGAGCTGACCATGAACGTCCGTGGCCGCAACCTCGTGACCGCCCTGCCGGAGGAGCGCGAAATCAACTCCGCCACCATTCGCGAGGCGATTGCCACGCCGATCAGCCAGATCATCACTTCGGTCAAGAAGAGCCTCGAAGTGACCAAACCGGAGCTTTCGGCGGACATCCTCGACCGCGGCCTCTTCCTCGCGGGTGGCGGCGCTTTGATCAAGGGACTCGACAAAAAGATCAACGAGGAGACCAAGCTGATGGTGCACATCAGCGAAGACCCGCTGACCGCCGTCGCCCGCGGCACCGGCGCGGTGCTCGAAGACCTGGAGAAGTACCGCTCGGTGCTGATCTCGACCAAGCGTTATTGAGGAGAAAGGTCGCAATTCCATGTAGGGACGGGTCTTGTGCCCGTCCTCTTAATCATTGCCCGCGTCACATCATTATACTCGACCTGTCGGGATGTGGCGATCCATGCCCGGGCGCATTGTAATCGTTTTCTGGATTGCCACGTCATTACGTTCCTTTCCATGAACAGAAAGAGAAAAAGGACGGGCACAAGACCCGTCCCTACAGTCGCGGGAATGACAATCAAACGCAAGTTCGGATTATCTGTCGAAAGCGTGATCTGAGAAGCCCTTATGCGCGGGCCTCGTCGATGAGCTTGCGGTAAAACGCTTCGTACTCTGCAACCTTCAGGGCGGTCTCGAACTGACCTGCCTGGTTCACGGCGGCCTCCGAGAAGCGCCGCCACACCTCGTCGTCACTCAGAATCGAGAGGGCGCTCCGGCTCATTCCCTTGATGTCGCCGTGCGGATGGCGGAAGCCGTCCACACCCTGCCGCACGAACTCCGGGAAGCCGCCCGCGTCGGTGACGACCACCGGCACGCCGCACGCCATCGCTTCGAGCGCCGCGAGGCCGAAGGACTCCACGTTGCTCGGCATGAGCATCACGTCGGCGATGGAGAGCAGCGGCACGATGTCGTTCAGCTTGCCGAGGAATCGCACCCTGCCGCCGATGCCCTGCTGCCGCACCCAGGTCTCCGCCTCGCCACGATCCGGTCCGTCCCCCACGAGCAGCAGCGTGGCCGGAATCTCGCGCTGGATGCGCTCGAAGACCGCCAGCACATCCATGATGCGCTTGACAGGTCGGAAGTTCGAGATGTGAATCACCACCTTTCCCTCGTCGATGCCGAGCAGCTCCCGCCGCCCGGGCAGACGCCTGAATACGCCGGTATCGACGAAGTTGTAAATTACTTCAATCGGCTTGCGTGGCGCGAACATGCGGATGGTCTCGTCGCGCAGATAGCCCGACACTGCCGTCACGCCGTCCGACTTGTTGATCGCGAGGCGCACGGCGTCCTTCATGCTTTTGTCCGCGCCAACGATGGTTATATCAGTGCCGTGCAGCGTCGTGACGATGCGGAAACACTCCGTCGAGGGGCACTTCTCTTCGAGCATCTGCCGTGCCAGCATGGCGCTGATGGCGTGAGGAATGGCGTAATGGGCATGCACCACGTCGAGCTTTTCATAATACGCCACTTCAGCAATTTTCGACGCCAGCGCCAGCGAGTGGTACGGCGTCTCGAAGAGCGGATAGTTCATCGCCTCGATCTCGTGGCAATGGATGTTCTTCGAATAGAGGCCAAGCCGAAACGGAGCCGCCTGGCTGAAAAAGTGCACCGTATGCCCCTTCATGGCGAGAGCCTTCCCCAACTCGGTAGCCACCGCCCCGCTTCCGCCGTAGGTATGATGACAGGAGATTCCGATTTTCATATCTATGCCATATTTTATAATGACTTACGGGCGAAAAGTCACAAATCTGCCGCAAAACGGAGAAAAAACACCTGCCCCGGCTGTTTTGATGGAACATACCGATTCTTTACGAAAGACTTATCAAAGGTCGTCCAGCGACCACTCCGGCCACAAGAAAAGCCGGGACTTGCCCGGCTCTTGATCTCTGGCGCGACGTCACCACGTCCACGTCGTCATCTACAAAAGCCAGCTCTCAGCCCCGGCTCAGAAATTCGTTATCTTCGAGCTACGTTCACACAAATCAACCGGAGGCACGGCCATGAAGAGTATTCTCGCCAAGATAAGAAGGACAAGCTACCTGCGTGGATATGAGCGCATTGCGTTAGCTTGGGTATTGCTCTTCCTTATCTCGCTTCTGCTCACACCACATCAAATAGAAACGTATTCGACATATTCATCAAGTTCGTATGACCGGTATCTTGAACAGCTTAAGGAAGACCAAGACAAAAGAGATGCGCTTATCGGCGCACTTACTCAGGCCGCAACGACAAACCCAAACAGCTATGCGGAAGATGTAAAGCTCGCCAAGTCCGCAAAAATGGACGTTGACGCGGTTCCTGATTTCCGAGATGAGGCAAAGCAAATACATTTTCTTGGCCAAGCTGGATTGGAAAGCATGTGGCCGGACGCTCCGAAAACGGCTGAGCGGCTATCAAATCCGGTCAACGCCAAGCTGTCAAGCGACAACATACCGAACCTCACCGGCATCACACAGATATTTGAGAAAGTTCTTGGTGATGCTGAGAAAATGTGGAGTTGGTATTTTGCAGGGATGATACTCACCATCTTGGCATTTACTTATATCAAGCTCCGGGAAAAGCTCATAGACAAAGGATAGCGGGCAGTTCCTGCTGTAAGCCGAAAGGGAAATAGGTACCGCGTATTTCACCGCAACACCTTCGTGCTACCGCGATTTCAGAGCAAATCGTCACTCATTGCTCCCCATTACAAGCTGTTCGAGAGTGAGTTTTTTTGTGACCTCTCGGCGCTCGACAAAATCGCCATCAGCTTTGCCGGAAAGCTCACTGGCCTTCAGCCGATCCCTCACATCCGCCTTTTCATCACGCATGATCGATGTCCAGAACTCTCGGCGCTCCCGCGCATCGGCAACGGTCTCGTCATGTACCTCCGCAAGCAACTCATCTATCCTTGCCCTAATCTTGCCCTCCGCAAACATCCGGCAGGCTTTTTCATGCACCGTCTTAGGCTGCATTTTCGATGTGTCGTGAGACTCACGATAAGCAGCAGATTTTTCATTCAGGCGAACGAATGCCTGCGCAAATGCTTCTTTTTTTGGCGATAACTTGGACTCCATTGGTATCACCCCTCCTTTTCTTCAATGTTCCTAATGCTCTTCAGGCTTTTCAGCCTACAAATAACGGCCATAATCGCCCCATAATCGACGATCTCGGCCCGCGTTATGCGTTGATACCTTGTTCCCTCAACAGGTAATCGGCAACGTCCAGCCCGGCGGCTCGATCTTCGGCACTGGCGCGACGTTCGAGCACATCCGAGACTTCGACGCCCGGCAACCCGCCGACCTTTTCGCGCCAGCTTTCCGCCGCGCCTAAGTCAGGAAACAGAACGATCCGGCGACCCTGTAACGGTTCGAGCATCGCCCGGTTCAGGCTACCTTTTCCGCCCGTCGCCGTCCAGATGAAGGCATCAACGAACCCCGCGCCGATTATCGCCGATTTTTCCGACTCAACGACGGCAACAGGCTTTGAACGATCCGCCGCCGCAAGATGAAGCCCAAAAAGGCACGGCGCTGGCTTCAGGTCAGGTATTTTCAGAAGCCAATGAACCCCGGCAATCATGTTTCCCGGCTCTTTCACCCTTCGGCCCGTTTCGGCGTTATAGAGCATCACCTTGCCGCGCCGGATTCGCCCGGCATCATCGACCTGCCAGAATACCGCCTCGCCCGGCCAGTGCTTGCTCGTTCCAATCCGATAGACAAGGGCAAGCTCCAGCGCTTTCGACGGCCCGAACACTCGACAAAGCCACAAAGCGAAATTGTTCCGCTCGTATGCCGTGAAACTGGCCCGCATGACCTCATCCGGGATAAATACAGGCTCCGGCTCTGGTTGGACTTCCCGGCGGGTGACTGGCGCAACCCTTGCCCTAATCTTGCCCTTATCGATCCCGAATAGCTCTTCGGCTCGCCGCGCCCGATCCTTGAAGTCTGGCAAGTGCTCTATTTCTCCCAGCAAGTCCAGCAAGTCACCACTGCACCCACATGAGAAGCACTTCCAACGCTCGCCGTGAATACGGAATGCGCCTGAGCGATTCGGCCCGGTTCCCGATCCACAAAGCGGGCAAATCCAGAACCCGGCGCGGCTCTTGGCCGTGACACTGCCGACGTACTCCGGCAAGCGCTCGCGGACGGCCTGTAATGCTGCCTCAGTCATCGCCGCCCCCTGAATTCATCATCAATCTCAAAACAAGGACTCTACACCTCATGCACCTTAACCCGCATGAATACAGGTGTAGAGCTGTAAAGGTGTACGTTACCTTGTTTCGCATAACTGAACCCTTTTACTGGTTTGCCCGGACTGTTCCTTTTCGTCCGCCGCGTTCCAAAGCCCTGAATCAATCCCGGATTGCAGCACCTCGTTGAACTCCCTGCTGTTCCACCTTAAACCGTTCTGAAGGTCTCGCCGCCTTATGCTGCCGCCGCTGGCCCTGAGCTTGTCGATGATCTGCTTTGCTTGTCTGTCGAACTTCCCAAACTTGAATTCATCCCTCAGAAGCCGCTCTGTTGACCGCTGGAAATAGCCGATCAAATCGACGGCTCGTTGCATCGCCGCGCCTGAGACAGAAGGGAAACCGTCGTCACCGCTGAACACCCGTTCGACAACGCCAAATATCAGGGCGACCTTGATTTTCATCACGTCCAGCCTTCCGAAATAACCGTCGAGCATCCCGGCGAACTCGGCATTCCCTTTCCCCAGCCGCTTGATATACTGCTGGTCATCATCGAAGGCGGCCTGATAGACCGCTCTGGCGTCGTCAGAGAGGTGAAACGGGTGCTCGCCGTCATGGAGCTGTTTTGCTGCCAGATAGACGCTCTTCAAGGCTTCAACAATCCACGCTTCCATTTCACGGTCAGGCTCGCCGATCTCGACAAGTGAGGCGCGTTTCCTCGATGATTCCGGCACATGACAAAACATGAAGCGTTGCAGGTAGCCCGTGTGCTTGTCATCCTCACGAATGCGCTGCCTGAACTGTGTCATGGTTGACGCCCCGAAAATGGACAGGCAAGGATTTTTGATATAAGACTGTTCACGCTTCAAAGTTCGCTTGTGGTCTTGGCCGTCGTAAACGTCGAGAATGAACGATTCATACCCCTTGTTGTACTCCCTCTGAATCATGTCAACAAACCCGGCAAACTCGCTGTAAACCGCCGTGCCGCTGTTCAGAACGTCTTTCTGTTCAGGCTCTTCTACCTCGATCTTGTCCTTGCCTTTACCCTCGAAGCGCTTCACGACACCCGGTTCCCTCATGGTCTCGATCAAGCCTTCGAGAGAGCCGGAATCGGGCATCAGGAACCCAACAGGGCAAGCGCCCGCCGGTATGAAATCATCGCCCGCATTGACAGCGGTTTCAAGCTCTCGCCCGTAATGCTTCACGATGCTCACTGCCGTTGACTTTCGGGAAACTGTGGAGCCTGCAAGCAGAAGCAAGTACAGATTCGTTTTCACCTGCTGCCGTCCGGTCTGGCAGTAAACCCGGTTCCCGATTGCGGCCTGCACGGTCATCAATGCGGCGCAATACAGGAACTCTTCCGGCGCATCGGTCTGGCGGCTGAGATATTCGACAAACGGCCTGAACAGCTTATCATCAAACGCATGAGTGGGGAAAGCTCCCGATTCAATACGAAGTGCATCTATAACACTTTTCATCTCTCCCCCCTGTAAAATGGAATGGATTCTGGTACGCCGTAAACACAATGCCTCGGCTCTGGCGTCGCTTTGTGAAGGCGTGAAAAGGCATCAGGGAGTTTGTCGTCAAGCCGGAAGGCGCTATATTGAGGACGTGCATCAAGATCACTCGCCTGATCTCCGCACAACCTCCCTTTTGTCCCATAGCTCGCCCCTGTGAGGCATTCTTGTTTTTCATGCTTCAACCCTCCGTCTCGATCTTGCCGCCGTTGTCCACCCATGCCTTGACCTCCTGCACGGGAAACAACAATCGTCCTCCCGGCCCCTTCTGAGCCGGAATGCTTTGGCGCATTGACATTTTGAAAATGGTGCTTTTGCTGAACGTCAGGCCAGCATATTCCTTGAGGAAGGAAATAACTTCCGGCGTCGAGAAATAGCGCTTTTCAGGGGCGGTAAATGTAGCTGTGTTGTCCATTATTGATTCTTTTTGGTGTTGATATTCTGTATCAATCACCCGATAGATAATAATGGACTTGAAGGGAGAGAATAGACTATCCGTTTAGTAAACGAATGGTAAACGAACTCACGGAAACACCTCGAAAATGATTGTATCGATAGTTTTGAAGCCTCGGCTTTTTATATTTCCGCCGTGTTTATGGTTGCTAATGTTTTTTACCAAAGACTGGCCATATTCCTCACCCTCTTTTTTACAAAAATGAGCAATAGCTGTTTTGGGAATGCTCGTTTCGCGTGGAATCACTCTTTTGCTGCGTAGCTCTTCAAGAAGATGAGCCAATGATATATCTGTTTTTAGCCACCGGCAAGGCTCATCTATCGCGCTCTCTGTATCTTTGAACTGAAACGCAAAGGCTTCCGCGTTGGTAATGAATTTCTCCTTTTGCAGCTCATCGGCAAGCCGTTTCAGTTGCTCCGATGTTCCGAGCCACCCGATGAACTGCTTTGCTGGCTTGCTGGATATTCTTTTCAGAAGCTCCTGAAATACCAAAATCTTCTGGATAAGATCATTCTCAGTAAAGGGATAACAAGTCACCCCGTTTTCATTCGCAAGAAAAAGGCTGTCCCGCTTGGCTATATCGTCTCTCTCTGATTTATCTCCCGGCTTAAACTCGCCAACGCCTTTCAAAAAACTATACCGTTCTTGCCAGTACTCGCGCTCCTTTTCTCCGTCAACTCCGTCCAGATGTTTTCCGTGCTTTATTTTATCATAAACGATGTCCAGCAACATTTTCTTTAAGCCTGTAAAATATCTCTTAACGAGCCGATTAAAACGTTTCCTGCATTCCATTGAGGCCCTGTTCAGCTCGATTATCATATCTTCAAGGCATAACTCTTTCCACTCCTGAACTGTTCCTAACTCAGCCTCCAACATCTCCGAGTAATTATCGGAGGCCTTAAAATCCATGAAGCACGAAAAACTGTCAGCCCCTCGCCCATACATAACATCGGCAAAGCTGTCCAACCGCACTGATAGGTATTCCCAATCAGTAAACCTTACTGAGAGCAGAGCGTTTTTAAGCTCCTGCTCCGTTGCTTTATACTCGTCCATCTTCTCGCCCTGTTTATTGGTTATTGTTCGCCCTTTGAATCCTTGTACTAATCTTGGACTTATGTCGGTTATTATTCGCCCTGTGACGCCTCGATAGCCAGCTCCGCCGCCGTGAACGCCTTGCCCTCGAACAGATACCGGCCCCCTCGATCCTGCGGCAACCTCAGCGCTTTGGCGATCTTTTCGCCCTCGGCGGCGAGTGCCTTCTGAATACTCCCCGTCGCGGCTGTCGGCGGCGACGTTCGCGCCTCGATCCGATCCGGCAACACGGGCAACTGGTTCACCGCATCGACCTTCTTTGAATCGACGATATGGCTGTAAACCTGCGTTGTTGCGATCTCCCTGTGACCAAGCAATTTCGAGACAGTGAACAGGTCGTTTCCCTGCGTAAGGGCAAGCGTGGCGAAGGTGTGGCGGCTGCTGTGGAAGTGCAGCGTCCAATTGAGTCCGGCACGGGCTCCCATCTTGTGAAGGTGCTTTGAAATAACAGACCTTGTAGGCAGAATAAACACATGCTCGCTGCCGGACGGAGCGTATTCAACATGCAGGTCTTTCACCGCCTGTAATGTCCTGACGGCCTGTTCCGAGAGCGGGAGCCGCTCGACGCCGCCGGTCTTTTGCTGCCGGAACTCGATGAACGGCGTACCATTGACAAGGCTGATCTGTTCCCAGCGCAAAGCCTCAATATCCGAAATCCTCATCCCGGTAAAGCACCCGAACAAGAACGCCTGCTTCACCATCCTGTTTGAGGTTTCAGCCATGCTCAAGCGCTCGATTTCTTCGAGATTCAGGAAGTGCCGGACGACCTCATCCTTTTTGATATTCTGGACTCGCGGGGAGAAATCGACCTCGATAAAGCCTTCCCGAAAAGCACGGCGAATCAACGCCTTGACCGTCGAGAGATAGACGCCCGCCGTGTTCTGTGATACGCCATCGAGTGAAAGGATATAAGCCTTGAAGCGCTCAAGCCACGCCGTACTGAGACTCGAAAACGGAGAGACGCCGCCGAAGCACTCGATAAGGTGCTTGAGGGCATTCAAGTACGGGGGATAGCCGCCTTTATTGGCATACGCCGCGAAGTACTGGATAAAGTCCTCTGTCGATTTCGCCTTCCTGCCAAACACCCCGGCGGCATCACGCGCCAAGTCCTTTTCGATCTGGCGCACCTTGTCCTGAACTGTGGACTGCGCCGCCTTGAACGCTTTCCGGTCTTTGGGATTTGCCTGTAATCCGGTCTTTTGCGAGAATCGCCCGAAGTCCTTGTGGTAGGTGTCAATGTAGAAGGCTACCTCGCCAGAGGCCAGCTTTCGCTCTCTGATTTTTACGCCCATGTCTCGCCCTTGCCGTATTTTTCTTTGTAACTCGCTCGCAAATAAGTTACAAAAATAGCGGAAAACTCACAAAAGAGAAAGAAGAAAACGGAAACAATCGGAAGCTCTAAACTATTGTATTCAGTGGACTAAAAGAAGGGTTTGGCGTACAATCGGTAACAAGCGGAAACGGCAATTCATGAAATTCCGATTTTCATAAGCCGTAAAACAAGTTAGACTTGCAATTCATAGTAGAAAATACGAAAATCGCTGGAGAGTCGAAGAGCTGGAGTGTGCCGTTGTTTTGGAGTCATGTCTGACATAACCACAAATAAGGCATGATTCAAGAGTGTTCAAACAGAGTGTAACAGCTTGTTATGAGAATACCGTTACCAAAATCATTGTCATAACGCTGAAAACCGAATGGATTTACGGAACAAGCTTCGCTGACCAGCAAGAGCTTCCGCGCGACCTGTTTGTGTACATCGAACTTTTTAAAAACCAGGGAAGCCCCTGGCATTCAACGCCGGGCTCTCTGACGTCGGCAAAGATCATGCAGAAGTTACACCTGCAACAATCGTTAGCTTCTTGAGATGTCCACGTTTTCATTGCAAGCTCATGATGCTCTTGCACCCATATAACCATAAAATCATTACTTTTGAAGTAACTATCCATCAACAAACGCTCATGTCTCTGTGGCAAAAAGCAATGTTGTAGTGACGTTTTTTGAAATAAAGATTGAAAGCAATCTAATGATAACGATAGGTTTCAGGAATGTTGCATTTTTTTCTTTCAACGCGCACTTCAATCAATCGCCCCATCAGCATGTGGTGATTTCTGTTGTTTATTTCTATAGAATTTTGTTATTTCCACAAGCATCCAAGCTTGTGTAAGCTGAGAAAAAAAAGTAGCATAGGCAAGCATTAATGGCGCTTCAAAATACAGCTTTCTGAGGTCAGCGATACTTATGTTGACCACCGGATAGATGTACATGCTATAAATTTTGTGGATAATAAAATAGAGTATCAGAGTCGCCTAGCTGAGCCTTATCGATATCCATGCTTTGTGTTGTGCGTCACGTTTTCCTCGGCCTCTGTATGAGCTTCGCATAGAGAATATCGATACAACTGCAATAAAAGCCACCATCTTAGCGATCACATTGATCAATGTTGGCGGGAGGAGATCAAATACCCCATCATCAATCCCATACGCCTTCATCGGGATCGTTTGAAAACGATTATTTAAAAAAGGTAAAAATACAGAGAAAATTCCAAGGAGGCCCAAAAAGGTTGTACGAACTCCCATGAATTCAAGAATTTCCGGTAAAAATCCTGCCTCTTTTTGTGGATATTCCACCTTGCCTCCCTCTAAATTACATTTAACTCTATATAATGCCAGAAATTCATTATGGGATTTCTGTATATGATGCAAAGGTTTCTACTTTTCTCCTGACAAGAGCACAGCTTTTTAGCAAATCACCAGTGTTTTCCATACCATAATCAGGCTCAGGTGTAGTCAATGGTTCGTGCACGAGTATCTTTCGTTCACAATCTGTAGCTATACGGCACAAAAGTAAAGTATAGGGGATAATATCCGGTTTTGCCAGTGATATTTCGATGAGGCCGACTGAGGGGATTCGTCAGAACAACGCGGGTTGGGGAGCACCGACCATTGAGGCGATGTAGCGGTTCACGTCGAATTTCCTTGCGCAACCGCTGGCGTTCATGTACCTGATTTTGCCGTAGACCGGTCGCTCGCTCCAGGGACGGTCGTGCAGGCCGCCAATCGACCATGCCACGCCTGCGTAACCGTTCGGGTCGCGTCCGTCGAGAGCGTAGCGGTCGTTGAGCCACAGGGCGGTATCGAATGCCGCCGCCGGGCTTTGACTCCATTCGAGAATCTTTTTGGCCCAGTACATGCGCATGTATCCATGCATCATGCCCGATTCGACAAGCGAAAGCTGGGCGGCGTTCCAGAGCGGATCGTGGGTCTTCGCCGTTTCAAACTCCACCGGCATGTAGAGATAGTCGCGCTGATCCGCGGCGTGCTCCATCAGGGTCGCCTTCGCCCACTCCGGTATGGCGTCGAACGAGTCGTAGTTTTCGTTGTAGAAGCAGTAATTTTCCGCCAGCTCGCGGCGTATGAACAGCTCCTCGATGAAGGCATCCCGGTTCTCCTGCGACGCTTCGCATCTTGCCGCCTCGTAAGCGGTATGCTGGGCGCTGAGCTGGCCGAAGTGCAGGTACGGCGACAGACCTGACACTGCTTCCGCGTTGGGATCGTTACGCTCGTCGGCATAGCGGTCGAGCACCTTGTCGAGAAACCGGCGCAAACGCGCTTCAGCCGCCGCCGCTCCGGGCGTAATGCCGCTGACCGGCGTCACCGAACGGTCAACGTAGAGACTCTCCAGAAGTTCATCCCAATTCACCGGCGGGCAGTTCAGGCTGCCCGGTTGGCAGGAGGCTTCGGGTTGGGGAAAGAGGGTGCAGAACGATTTGCGAAGGGCGTTGAGTCTTGGCCTGATCGTGCGCGCGGCGTACTCCTGTTTGGGAGAGGCGAGCCAGCAGGGTACGATGTTGTGGGCATCGACCTCGTAGATAGCACAGGAGAGCATGGCGGCGGCATTTCTCTTCCATTGACGCACGGGTGTCAGCGGCGAAAAGTCGCTTACGACCAAACCTGCCCGACGCTCCTCAGCGTAGGCTGGCAAGGTCTTATCTGGAGCGCCAGAGAGCACGATCAAAGGAATTCCGGCTTCCCGCAGGGAGCGCTCCACTTCGGCAAGTCCTTTAAACATAAAGTCATAATGGCGCAATGGAGCGTCAAGGAACGACGGGGCAAGGGTGAAAACCACTTCGAGCGGCTGTTGCAGCAGGCGGGCTTTATGGCAGGCAAAGAGTAGCGCCCAGTTGTGATTAAAACGCTGGTCTCTCGACATCCAGTAGATGACAGGGCCTTTCTGATCCTGCCTCAGGTTCAGTCGCCGCGCCCGGCGCTGATCAATTTCATGGCCGCTGTTCATCGTCTCTCGTTACGCTTATGTTTGCAGTAATCCAATGATTTCAAGGAAATTACGCAGGATCGCCCGTCCAGTCTCAGCGTATTCTTCGCTGATGGCGTTGAACTCCCGCAGCAGCTCCTCTCTATCCATCGTTTTCAAATCGTGATCGATACCGATCCAGCTCTCGAACATCGCCGGAGTCATTTCAAAGTGGCATTGCAGCCCCCAGGCATTGCCGCCAACACGCACAATCTGGTTTCGGCACCCCCGGCCAGTGGCCAGCAACGCCACGCTGTCGGGCAGCGTGACCGTTTCGCCGTGAAGCTGAAAGACCCGAAGCCGCTCCGCCATTCCGCGAAACAGCGCGTCGCGCCTGCCTTCTCCGGTCAGCTCGACCATGAACGGCTCCCCATCAGGTTCGCGGAATCCAATCTCTTTCACTTGGCACTTTACCACATCACCGCCCGCAGCCTTGATGAGAAGCTGCAATCCGAGGCAGATACCGAGATACGGCACTCCAGCATCAAGCGCTTGGCGTATTGCCTTCAGCTCTCCGGTGATCTCTGCGCTCGCATCGTTGGCGCTTTGCGGTCCGCCCAGCACCACCATGCCAGCGTAGCCGGACGGATTGGGCAGCTGTTCACCTTTCGAGAGATCATATCGTTCGAAAGCGATCTTGTGTTCGTTCAACAAATCATCGAGGATTCCCGGCCCCTCATGGCTGATATTCTGAACGATGAGCAGCGTGTCGTTCATGGTTAACTGAATTTGCGATGGAACAGTAATGCGTTATGCTGACTCGCCGAGAGCGCGGATGGTGTTCAATAGCGGTCGATACCACATTCAGGTAATACGACAAGAAACAAGCTTTTCTTTCAAAAAATTTATTTATCTCGTTAAATGGCGAATTAAATCTGTGTATATGGTCTTTTCCAAAAACCGCTGGAGAGGAGCATTGGCTTGCAGCTCATGCAGATACGGCAGGTTTTCGAGGGTGAAACAGCAAGGGGCGGGCAGTCGCTGAAGCTGGATGTCGGGCTTGCCGGTGAAAAGCGGGCATCGGCGACGGGATGCCCACCCTCACGGCGAGGAGCTGGTTTCAGGCTTCCTTGCGGAACATCTTGAAAAGCGAAGACAGCGGACTTGCGGACTGCTCCTTTTTGACAGGCAGCCCGGCATGTTCCCAGCCCATGATGCCATATTGCAGGTTCATGATATTTTTGTAACCCTGATTCATAAGCATGGATGCGGCGGAAGCGCTGCGATGGCCACTTCTGCACGCAAGAATCACCTTCTTTTTTTCGGGAATTTCACGGAAGCTGGTTCCGAACCGGCTGAGGGGCATCACCATGACATCCGGCACATCGAAAGACTTGCTCTCAACCTCACGGTGTTCGCGTACATCAACAATAAGGGCTCCTTTTTTGGTCAGAGCAAAAGCTTCGGCGGGAGAGATATTTTTAACTGCT
Source organism: uncultured Chlorobiales bacterium (assembly GCA_903901395.1). GTDB lineage: Bacteria > Bacteroidota > Chlorobiia > Chlorobiales > Chlorobiaceae > Chlorobaculum. The sequence continues at coordinate 17,685 of CAIUQW010000364.1, forward strand.
GCCATAGTACAAATGAATAGAATCGATCGTTATAAATAATTTATCTGGATTATCCAGATACCTATACCGGGTACGGGTATAAAGTACACTATTTCTGTTTAAAGAGCAACAAATAAAAAAAACCTCACGGTGAGCAAGGGTTTTTTTATTCAGGCGGAGAGAGGGTGTTCTTATGGTATGCCTGACCGGCCCTCCGTTAGCAAGGCCTCTTGCTCCTGGAAAACTTCTGCTTCCTGCCTCCGAAATTCTTCCGGTGTCAGACCGCCTGAAGCGCTGTGCGGACGGATCGCTTGGTGCTCCTCCCGCCACATTGACCGATGAGCTGTAGAGCACTATCCAATAGTCCTTTTAAGAAATCATAACAATCGTGAAATTTTCTTGAAAGAAACAGGCTGCTTTGTACGTACCATCTGATGTGAGACGGAGTAGTTTCGCTTCCATCGATTGCAATCAAAACTTGCAGTTTAAAAAGTCAAGCAGACTAAAAAAATCCGCGAAAGAGGCTGATGATGGGAATTACATCACACTCCATCCATCGAATCGCTACGAGTGCAATACTCCCTGTGAGCAGAGACACGGGAATCGATGAAGAAAATATCTCTCGCATGAGGTTCTTTTCATAGTACAATAGTCGCAATGGTCGATTTTTGATTTTCTATAATCTTCTTCTTTTTCCAGGCAGTTGCTTGCAGTACCTGCGGTGTTTTTTGCATCAAAAAAAATATTTCTTATATACGCATGAACGTTCTATGGATTACCGCTTTACGAAAAGCATGGAAGTCATGCGACATTGCTTTTGGTCAAAGCAGTCCGTACAGGCTTTTTAAAAATAAAATCAGGACAACGATTATGGTTCTGAGGTACAAAACTGAATCGATGGAATGGTTCGAACGAATAGAGAGACATGATTTCAACCCATTTATTGTAAAAATTCCTTCTCTGGCATTAAAACCCATGAGGGTATATATGTCAAAACAGTGGAATCTGACGAAAAGAAAGAAAGTACTCCTTGACACATATCTTCTGATTTCAAGATACCCGGCTCTCGTATGCGCTATCATACAGGATCATGGTTTTGAGCTTGCACGCTTTGATTCATGCGGTGCTGGAGTAATGCGTATCATAGCCTGCTATAAGCATGCTCTCAAGAAAGACGGAGAGCTGTCCATCATCTTGCGTGGTGATGATTTTACCAATGCTATTTATAAAATGACCATTGCTTTTGAACAGGAACTCAATGGGGAATGGTTGTGCTATATTGGCTGTATCCAAGGCGCAATCGGCAAAGAAGAGATAAAAGCCGCCACCAAGGCTATGTATGGTTTACGGCCGTCCTCATTCATGGTATTTGTCGCTCAAGAAATCGCAGCTTCGCTCGAAGAAAAGGTTTCTCGGATGATGGGTTTAGGAAATGATATTCACTCACACAAGGCAAAGCACCTTATCCACATCCGTAAAATTCACAAACTTGACTTTAATTACAATAGCTTGTGGAAAGAAGCTGGCGGGAAACTGACTTCCGATGGTTGGTTCGATCTTCCTCTAAAGCTTGAAAAACGAGAAGTTCAGGAAGTCAAAAGTAGCAAAAGAGCCCAGTATCGTAGGCGGTATGAAATGCTGAATGATATTGCCAACCAAATCATGCAATATGTTTCATCTTGAAAACAATCGAGTCTATTCCGATTCTTCTCATAAGCTTCTTCCATTTTCCAGTCCGTGATTTTTCAGATATATCAAAATATGTTCCAGATCTACCCTCCACAACAGCGCCCAAAACCTTCAAATAAAAAATGGCGATTTTGAGTGTATGAGAATCTTTACCTAAACCTGAAGAGTCTTGTGGTTTTTTAGTTTGAAGTTATCCTGAAAGCAAAAAATAACAATAGAATTATATTTATTTATATGCTGCATTTTTATCAATTTTCTCCTCCTGTTTCAGTGCAATGCTATTTCATAAATGAATATTATTTTTTTCAAATACCTCGGGAGTAAGCAATGATGTATGAATTCATCTTGTAATCAATCCTTTCTTGATGAATGCTTCGAAAAGTTAGACTCATAGAGATTAAAAGTCAACTAAGTGTAATTAATCAGATGCAAACCAAAACAACTTATGAACTAATTCTGGTGGATATAGACATCCATTCCTGAAGCTGATAAATACAGCTCATGGAAACCAATAAAAGTATACATAGCACTACATGCCTAAGGATCTACAAAATTGCTCTCTATACCAAGAATTGAACCGTCGTTAATAATTATTATTTCTTTTTTTATACCCCCACCGTTCTTGTTCTCAACATTATCGTGTATTCCAACACCTGAAAAACCCTTTCGAACGCAATCTCCTTGACAGGATATTTATGCCTTTCTCCGGAGCATTCGGTAATTTGCATTTGAAACATCATTCCCGTGAGCACTTTTACCAATGGCACAGGCATGGAGAACGGCGCTATATTGAATCAGCGAAATTGTCTTTGCAGTTAGCGATTTAACGATCAACGGATATTGAAGAGCACCTAACGGGTTTGCTCTCTGGCAAGCGATGAAAGGCTGTAATACAAGAAAAGCCCTGATTTTACGGGCTTTTCGGTCTTTATGAGACAGCTTTAAACTTTCATTCAGCGGAGAGGGTGGTATCATGTATTGCCTCTAAGTGCTTATTTTTAAATACATAGAGCTTGATGGCGCGCGTAAGACGCAATCAAAAACACCACTTTAAATATTTTGCCCTTGGATTAAGGTCACTTTTTGCTCATCCATTAGTTGCCAGACGCCCTCTTTTTTATGGCCTCCAGAAAACCCAAAATGAAGCACAATTCGTCAGAAGAGGTCAAAGAGCTGAAAAACGAACTTGCCAGGCATAATCGGATGGTAATCGACACAGCATCACAGATACATGATATTCTCGAAGATTCGCTCTGGGTGATTACGAGAAGATGCCCGTGCTTTCCGAAAAGCTCGTGGCCACCGTACAGTAGGCTAACCAATTCCAGGCAGATAATGGCCTCTAACGCAATTTATGCGCAGAAAGGTACCTGTGACGTCGAACAAAGACACAGTCCTCCGAATGGCTATCTGTGAGTACGATGAAAAGTTGCCTCCGGTGCATCGATATTTGGTGCCTTTCAAAAACTTTAAAACACCAAAAGACTCCCCCGGTTTCGCTTCCAGAACAGCTTCTTTTCATTTCGTTCATTTGTCCGAAATACATGCGAAAGCTCGCTTGGCCATAGGCCAGATGACGCGCTCTTAAAGTACTTTGCTGTTGTCATGCCAAGCGGGGCAGGATCGGGCTCGCGTGGCATGACAACATCTGAAAAGAAAACCTACTGGAGGTCAGTCAGCGTATTTGTTTGATGTAACTCCGAACACCTCATATAGAGGGCAATAGCCGATGATGGCTGTCGCCAGCGGAATCAATCCGGCGATTCCGACAAGATTCTGAAAAACAACGCCATAGATCAGCATGATCGCGCCGAGTAAGGCACGTACGGTACGATCTTTTTGCCCCATATTTTTCTTCATGGCTGCTCCGTAAAGGTTAATGATCGGAATTGAACGTTTTGACAGGGCACATCGAATACCCCTCGACAAACCACTTAATCCAGCTGCCCGGGATATCCCCGAAAGTGCCTGAAGTCTGCTGCATCACTAATATTGCAGTTCTGCAAATATACAAAAAGATCGCCCGGAAAAAGACCGTTCTAAAACTTATGGTCTCACAAACAGTTCGTCCTTGCAACGGCCAACGTCCACTGTCTTCATCACGTCAGGCAATAGGTAACAGAAGCCCTGCAATTGTCTTATATTCGCAATGATTGTATTTTAATCGCCATCTTGCCCTTCTAACCTGAACAAACAGAGTTGCGGATGTATGAGTGCCGTAATTATCCGTATGAAGTGTTCGGACAATCGAGAGTAATTGTAACGTTTTTTTACATCAGGAGATACCTATTACTTACGCGCATTTACCAGCAGGTTACATCGTCGGAAAGTTACTGTCTGCACGATTCGAATCGAGAATCAAATCGTATTATCGCTTCTGGTTCTGTGGGTTGCTTGGCTCGATCGCTCCCGATCTTGACTATCTTTACTTTCAGTTTTTCGAGGTCTGGAAATATAACCACCATTATTACCCGACGCATATCCCCCTCACCTGGGTGATTTTACTCGCGGGATCAGTACTATGGTTGAACGCAAGAAAAAAAAGCCAAAATCCAGTTCTGGCCTTCATGTTCTCTCTGAATGGATTCATCCACTTGATTCTGGACTCAGTGCCACACAAAATTTTTTGGCTTGCACCGTTTTCTTACAAAGGCTACAGTTTCACCTCACTGATTTCCAGAATTACCCCTGCGATGATCGATGAACATCCCTTATGGAACGAGTCTGTCGAGGCGATCATCTTCATGCTGGCCTTGCTCCTTTTTATATATAATTGGAGTTTAGGCAGAGATAGTGCAAAAATAATACGTCAATGAAAAGTACTGACCTCAACCAGCCGTAACACCAACGCGCATAACAACAACGAAGCACCATCTCCGACTGTCAAGCATTACGCCTCTAGCAACCAGGCTTCCGCTTCAGTGCGATTCATGAAGGCCTTCAGGCTGAAGGCAAGCGCTAAACTTTCTGCCTCCTCGCAAAAAAGCTGCGCCATGGCATGATGCAGACGGGTTGAGGTCACTATTGCCGTTTTTTTCCTTGTCGCCTCTCTGGGATAGTAAGCCCTGACCATCTGAAGCAATTCAAGTAGACTGATACTCGAAAAATCACACTCGCACCCCTCAAACACCCACATGGAGTTTCTGGAAGGATAGTCAGGGTGCATAAATATATCCTTCAGGGCTCGAAAAAGCTGCTCCTGATCGACAGCTCCTTCAAATATCACACTGAGACAATACGGCCCAGCTTCGATAACATGCATAGATAAAATTAGTTACGAAAAGAGTTAACGGTTCGTTTCAGCGAATTTCGTTTATTATCGAAAAAAGAGAGACGTGTAAGGTGAGGATTTTTTCTGAACGCAGCTCCGAAATTCCTGCTCACAACATAGAGAAACACTAACAGCCTGCGACTAAGAATAGTTCCTATTATATAATTATACACTACGTGAAAAGCTTACAAGATGCCTGAGCGCAGTTACTGAAAAATTCACAATCTCGGGCAAGGCATAATCGATCTCACGAGCCGATCAACAAAAAGGTCAAAACCGTGTAAGGTAAAAGAGGGATCGCGGCTTGGAAAAACAGGCGGCACTCAAGGCTGATCTTACTATTTGATCAGCACATGAACCAATAAGCGCGAAAAGATGAATGGACGAAAAAAAACACAGCCCACTTTCAGGACAACGCTCCAATCATAGAAAATAATTTGTATTATATGTCCTTTAAGTAAAAAAAATGATTTTTTCTATCGACAAGTACTATATAATAAAATATAACACCGTGACCTCATGTCAACTATTTTTATATTTGCATATACAACAATGCTCTGTTGTTGGTTTCAATAATATGCGCTATGAAATTTTTGGAGTGGAACGTTTTTCTCTCATGGCAATAAACTGAGACTCGTTATTCATCACATAGGAACCCAGACCTTTACCTTTGATTGCACATTTCTTCATAGCCTCAACATGAATCTTGCCCACATTCTCATAAGTGTACACGCGCATGGCACCGGAGACGAATTCAATCCTTATCGATTCATCACTGATTTCATAGGCAAGAATAGATGATAAGCGATGAACATTTTTGTATGGGGTCATCATGTTACTGCTATTTTTATTAATTTATACATTCAATTTAACACATTGCTTTCTGCAATAAATCACACCATATTAAAAAGATAACTGCTTAGTAACGATAAGCAGTAAAGACAGAACACTGAATACCAAACATATTTCTATCCATTATCACAAATATACATGATTTATTTACTAACATCAGTACCTTTTTCATAGGTACATTAAAAGCCATTTTTTTCTGGTGAATACATATAAAAATATATTCAATATGTCGTTGTATGGGAAGCATCTCGCGATAAAAAAACACATCACCTCATAAGCAAGTAAATTGTAAAGCGGCTTCTTGATAGCATTACAAGTTATTTACGTTGCCTTGCCATAGTTTTATGAAAATGAGTTATTTGAGCACTTTTCTGAGTATACGAAACATTTTTTAAAGATCATGAGCTCGTTTCTGTCAGTCTTAAGAAATTATCACGACTCAAAATTATCCCCGCTATTCTATCAGAGTATTTCGCAAAATTTTGCTTCCTGAAAAATTATCGGGTGAAAAATATTGATCAGGCAAGATTGCTACTGCTATTTTTTCATAGACAGTTCGATAATCCATGTCTCCTCATCATCCTCACTCCGTCAATACAGCAAGTAGTTCAAAATCAATGCTGTCGAGCTGAATCTGAACAGCGACATAACCACCAGAGAGATCGTTGATGCTCTTGAAATCAACCCGAACTCGCTCTATGCTGGAAAGGCCAGTAACAAGGCTCAAAAGATGCGTCATTTGCGGGAACCGGTAATCTCACGAATGCTCATTGGGCAGGGTTGAAAGAATGGACGGTGGACGAAGTGGGCAGCGAGATAAAAAAAAGGGGCGGTTTTGCGCCGCCCCAAAAATTATCAACTATCCATTGTCAACTATCAACTAACCTCAGTACGCCTTGGCGAAAACCACTTTCTGCGTGGCGGGGTTGCCGCTGCGGATGCAGGTTCCCGGTTCGTCCATGTTGTACTGCTGGCGGTAGTCCTCGTCAGTGGGGAGTACACGGATCGTGGCTTTTGTCTCCTCCTTGATCAATGCTTCGGTTTCGGCGGTGCCGTCCCAGTGAGCGATGACGAAGCCTTTTTCCACGCCTGCCTTGAACTCCTCCCACGTTTTCGCCTCGATCGTGCTCTCCTGACGGAACTGCAAGGCGCGGTCGTAAAGGTTCTGCTGGATGTTGTTCAGAATCTCCTCGATGTTGGCTGTCAGCGTGTCATCAAGAAGCAGCTCGGTCTTTTCGAGCGTGTCGCGGCGGGCGGCAACGCACTTGCCCTGCTCGATGTCGCGCGGGCCGAGTTCGATCCTCACCGGAATGCCCTGCAATTCGTACTCCGCGAACTTCCAGCCGGGCGAGTTGTTTTCGCTGTCATCGACGAAGGTCGGAATGCCGTGATGGTTCAGCGCTCTGGCGATAAACCTCGCGTGGGCGCGAACTTCCTCCTTGTTGCCCTTGAGGATCGGGATAATCACCACCTGGCGCGTGGCGAGTTTCGGCGGCAGCACGAGCCCCTTGTCGTCGGAGTGCGCCATGATGAGCGCGCCGATCAGCCGCGTTGAAACGCCCCAACTCGTGGCCCACACATATTCGAGCACGCCATCTTTCGTCTGGAACTGGCAGTCGAACGCTTTGGCGAAGTTCTGGCCGAGGTTGTGCGAGGTGCCCGCCTGAAGCGCCTTGCCGTCCTGCATCATCGCCTCGATGCAGTAGGTGGCGTCCGCGCCGGCGAACTTCTCGCTGTCGGTTTTTTTGCCGACGATCACCGGCAGCGCCATGTACTCCTCGGCGAAGGTGCGGTAGACGTTGATCATGCGGATCACCTCCTCCTGCGCCTCCTCCTGCGTGGCGTGCGCCGTGTGCCCCTCCTGCCAGAGGAACTCGGTCGTCCGCAGGAACAGGCGGGTACGCATCTCCCAGCGGACGACGTTGGCCCACTGGTTGATGAGGATCGGCAGGTCGCGGTACGATTGAATCCATTTTTTGTATGACGACCAGATGATGGTCTCGGAGGTCGGCCTGACGTAGAGCTTTTCCGTCAGCTCCTCGCCGCCGCCATGCGTCACCACGGCGCACTCGGGCGCGAATCCTTCGATGTGTTCGGCCTCCTTGGCGATGAAGCTTTCAGGGATGAAGAGCGGAAAGTAAGCGTTGACGTGCCCGGTCGCCTTGAACATGCCGTCGAGCGCCGCCTGCATCTTCTCCCAGATGGCGTAGCCATTGGGGCGGATGACCATGCAGCCGCGCACGTCCGAATAGTCGGCCAGTTTCGCCGACCGGACAAGGTCGATATACCATTGAGAGTAGTCTTGCTGCCTCGAAGTGATTTTGTCAGCCACGGTAATGCTTGGGATTTGAATTATGGGGAAACTGCCGGAAATACGGAGGCCGCAAGCCTCTGCAAAGGCGTGTTGTACAAAGGTAACAACAATGCGCGGAAATGAAAGCGGCAGCCGGAAGAATCGGCCTCACTGCTCGAACTTCTTCATTTTGTTCATGAGCTGGCGCAAATGCTCCTTCTGCTGGCTGTCGATATTGGTCTGACCAGCCTCGACCTTCTGGTAGCCCGCCGGAACGCGGAAGCTCGAATCGGCAACCGGCTTCGGCGTAACCTTTTTCAGCTCCATGACATAGAGGCCGTTGCCGTTCTGCTGGACAATTTTGACCGGGAATCCATCGACGCCATTCTGCTTGAGCACACGCGAGAGCGAGGTGTTCGACAGGCGCGGATTCTGAGATTGCAGCAGCCGGAAAGTCGAGAAGTCGGCAAGCCCTTTCGTCATCCAGAGATCGAGCGTGTCGGTGGTGCTCGTGAGCCGAACGTGCTCGCACGGGTAGCCTTTGACGCTTTCTTTGCCGATGCGCGTGAAGCGGTAATTGCTGTCGAAATCGAGCAGCGTGGCGCTCTCGGCGGCGCTTCGCAGGTTCACGACGCTCCAGCTTTTCGCCTTGTGATTGACGATGGTCGCCTCGTCCGGTTTCGCGCTGCTGGTGATGACGGTTGTTTTAAGCGGCTCGGGAATCCGGTCGAGCAGCATGGTCATATCCATCCGCTGATCGCGTGCGCCGAAAAGGTAGGCGATGCTCGCTTTGCCGTTGGGCATGGTCAGATTCATCTCCATCGCGCCCGTGAAAGCGGCGCGGGCGCTCGACGGAACAGCGAGAATCAGGAGGAACAGAGCAGCGAGAAGGCCGGGTAGTCGTTTCATTGTTCGGAATCGTTTTCTGGTGTTTGGCAAAATATCGCAAAAAAAACGGAAGATGTTCGTTTTTCCAGTTATGACGCCTTTTTAGGGATGGTTCTTGTAGTTGGCGCTGTCAGGCGGAAAAAGGACGGCAGGGACTTGAGGGACAGCAAGGACGGAATAGCGGGATTTCGCGATGCCGCGCCGCGCTGGTTCGTATGAAAAAGCGTATCTTCAACGATATAATATTGGGAAACCGAACTTGTTAGAATAGCGCCATGAGCGATAGTTTCATCAGTTATGCCAGTGAGGACAGCCCAGCGGCGCGGATACCGGAGAGTTCGGACGCTCCGGTCGAGATCAAAATCCCGCAGCGGATGGTAAACTTGCCGATTACTCCTCCAAGCATTCTCAGAAATATCGCGTTGCTCGTTCTGACCATCACCGCGCTTGTTGCCGGAGGTTATTTTTATTCTTTTTTACAGCACTGAATCTGTAAAGTAGAAATTATGAGTACCATTTTCATCAGCTACGCGAGCGAGGATAAGGCGAAAGCTCGTCAGTTTTTTGAAGCTTTTGAAAAGCAGGGGTGGACTGTCTTTTGGGACAGGGATATTTCGACAGGAAAAAGCTTTCATGAGGTTATCGATGAAGAGCTTGCGCAAGCAAAGGCGGTCGTTGTGCTCTGGTCGGGAATTTCAGTGAAGAAGAATTGGGTGCTCGAAGAGGCGCAGGATGGCCTGGATAGGAAAATTCTGATTCCGGTTTTAATCGAAGAAGTAAAGCCTCCCAGAGGTTTCAGGCTTATTCAAACAGCCAGTCTTATTGGTTGGGAAGGTTCGACCAACTCTCAGGCTTTCATCAGACTGGTACAGGACATTGTATCACTGATCGGATCGTCAATAGATATAGATAGTGTTGTTACCAACCAAAATGCTTATTTCCAAGGATGGAAATTCTACAATGCTGGTAACTATACTGAAGCTTATCCGCTTTGGCTTAAAGCCGCAAATGCTGGAGATGCTAATGCGCAGGTTGGTCTTGGATATATGTACAACATGGGCCGAGGCGTAGCTCAGAATTATGAGGAAGCGGTGAAATGGTATCGCATGGCGGCTGAACAGGGTAACGCAGATGGTCAGTGCAATCTTGGATATATGTACGACAAAGGAAAAGGTGTGAAACAGAACGATGCTGAGGCGATGAAATGGTATCGAAAAGCTACGGAACAGGGTCATGCACATGGGCAGAGTAATCTTGGCTCCATGTACAGAGACGGTCAAGGAATTGCTCAGAATTACGAGGAGGCGGTGAAATGGTATCGCATGGCGGCTGAAAAGGGTGATGCAGATGGGCAGAACAATCTCGGAGCTATGTATGAATTCGGTCAAGGCGTTACCAGGGACAGAGAGGAAGCAATCAAATGGTTTCGTTTGTCGGCAAAGCAGGGCAACGAAGATGCGCAGGAAAATCTGAAGCGTCTGGGTGAAACCTGGTAGCATCTTTCCCCGTTGCCCCATTCCGGCAAAATTCGTAAATACTCGGCGATCCCTTTAACCCAAACCGATCGAGATGAGTGAAGAGAGAGTGTGGAGCGTTGTCGAGTTGCTGAAGACTACGATTGCGTTTTTTACCGAGAAGAAGATCGACGAACCGCGGTTGTCGGCGGAGTTGCTGCTGGGGCAGGTGCTGGGGTTGCAGCGGCTTCAGCTTTATCTCGATCATGAACGGCCGGTGATGCCGAAGGAGCTGGAGGCGTTTCGGGCGGCTTGCCGGGAGCGGTTGCAGGGGCGTCCGGTGCAGTATATCGCGGGAGAGGCGTTTTTTTATGGCTATCGTTTTTTCGTCGATGAGCGCGTGCTGATTCCGCGCCCCGAGACCGAGTTGGTGCTCGAACATGCGATGGAGCGGCTCGCGGCGAGCGGTCTCGCGTCCGCGCAAACGCCGTCGATTCTCGACATCGGCACCGGCAGCGGCTGCATCGCCATCACGCTTGCCCTGCGCCTGCCCGGCGCTCGCGTCACTGCCGCCGACGTGTCTGCCGACGCGCTCGACGTCGCCCGCCGCAATGCCGAGGAGCATGGCGTGGCGGATCGGATCCGCTTCGTCGAGGCCGATGCGCTCAGTGCGTCGTTCGCCGAAAAAGCTGGCGGGCCGTTCGATCTCGTCATTTCCAATCCTCCGTACATTCCCGAAAGTGAGTGGGCGACCTTGCAAGAGGAGGTCAAGCAGTACGAACCGCGCCTGGCGCTGGTCGCTCCGAAGGGATTCGAGTATTACGAGAGCATCGTCGCCGCCGCTCCGGCGCTGGTTCGCAAGGGCGGGGTGCTTTGCTTCGAGCTTCACGCCGACGGTGCGGCGGGGGTCAGAAAGCTTCTCGGCCCCGGATTCGGCGGCATCGAGGTGATGCAGGACTACAATCGTCTCGACCGGGCGCTCTCCTGCGTCGCGGAGTAAACGCATCCGGTTTATTCAAAGTTAATTTTCTGTATATTGTTTGCCGTCACGGGTGACGGGTTTCGAGGC
>CAIUQW010000365.1 GCA_903901395.1 uncultured Chlorobiales bacterium
CAAATAAATAACTGAAGGAGATATTTCTTCATGGTTGATCTTCTCCGAAAATGATATGCCTGAAACGGTTATAGCCATAGGAGACGGCCAGAAGCAACAGGCCAAGCACGATAAACGAGATAATGCGATAGAGCGGTTCGAGGAATGAAAGGTCCATAAAAAACACCTTCAGCACCGCGCCGCCAAGAATGACGATGCCAAGAATACGTGCCCGGCGAATTCGTTTGACGATACCCACGCCAGTCAGAAACGATGCATAGAGCGCCCACAGTACGGAAAGCGACATCTGATAGGCGTAAACCGCCGAATCGCTGCCCACGCCATCGATATAAAAAAAATCATGAATTTCAAGCGAAAGCAATATCAGCGACAATGCCTGGGTGATGAAAAAGATGATTGCCTGAATGCTTCTTTCGTTACGACTGAGAATATTCCTGTATCGCGAACCGGCATGAAGCAGCACATAAAACGAGGCCACCGACACGGCGCAACCGGGGAAACGTCTGTTGAACACGGGAACGAAGCGCTCGAATGGATCGAGAGACAATACCGCATCATATGAAAACCGCAGAAGCACAAAAATACCAAACAGATAGACACCCCAGCGGAAATCCGGCAGGTCGAGCTTGCTGGCCCACCATCCAAGAATGGCCATCTCGATCGAAATCGCCGGTAAAACCCATCCCTGCTCGAACGAAATGAAGGTCGCGATAACCGTCATCACCACCGAGAGCGCCGCATACGACACGACGCTCATGCGCGCCGACGCCAAACCGCGGCTGACAAACGAAGCGAGCGCGATCTCGATACCGGCAAGCAGCAGCGCGAAAAACCTGAGCGGCCAGCCATCGGCAAACTCCTGCTGTGCAAGAAAGGCAAGGAAGAAAAAAAGGCCGGAGCCAAAGATCACCAAGTGATCGGCTGTCGATGGAGATGCTTTTCGAACGCGAAAAAACAGCAGATAGAGATTGTAAAGAGCAAAGTAAACTGCCACCGCGATAAAGGCCATCGCCTGCTGATCGGCGCTGTAGTACGCCTGATGCCAACTGCTGTAAAGGAGCGCTGTACCGAAGAGCGACACGGCGGCAAGCGACGGCCACTGGCGAAAACGCAGCAGAAGCAGCGTACCCGAATCGAGCAGTAGGGTGTAACTGAACAGCACAAGCGGCTGGTTCTCGCCAGTCGAAAGCACGACCGGAGTCAGCAGTCCGCCCGAAAGCGCCACCAGCGCCAGCGAATATGCGGCGTACCGGTGCGAGAGCGTCATGCCGGTGGTGGTGACCGCAATCATGCCGACTGCCGCCAGCAGCGCGGGAATCAGATGAAACAGCGCAAATGCCGCATAGAACGACAGATAGAGCACGGCCAGACCGCCGCCGCTGAGAATCTGCGCGTAGCGTCCGAGGTTTTTCTTCTGTTGCAGGTACTCGCCGGTTGCGAGGAACGCGATGCCACCAACGATGCCGAGCATCACCCGCCCGGCTTCGCCGATGAGGTTGTTGTCGAAGGAGTATTTAAGGAAAAAACCCACGCCGAGAATGACGGCGACAATACCGATAGCGCCGATCCAGCGGGTGCCGATGATATTTTCGAGAGCTGCCGAAGAGAAGGGTTTCGCGTTTTTCCGAAGCTGAGGTTCGGATGCCGCCGCCACTTTGGCAGAGACGATCGTTTCTTTCGGCGCTGAATCAGCCGACGCATTGACATCATGCGCTCTCTTCAGCCGCAGCACTTCGCTTTCCAGCTCCTGCACGCGGGCAATGAGCATGTCGATGCACTGATCCCGATCCTGATCGTTTCGCATTCCCATGATTTCAACAAAATCTTGTGAACGATGCGTCTATGCTCCAAGCAGTCCAAAAACCCGGCTGCAATTCTAATAGTTTTAAATACAATTATTACACTTGATATTCAAGCGAACAGGAAAAGAAGAAACATCGCATCGTATTCTGCCGTGCCGCAAGCATCCGGCGCGCGACAGGTGTTATCCTTTTCGTGAGTTATAGATATGCCCGCCCGTTCGGGCGTAGAGCTGCAACACTTCGCAGGCGGCTTCACGCTCAACGCCAGAGGTAACGTGAATTCCTCTGGATTCGAGTTCCTCTATCCAGTTTTCCGGCTTCGGGCCTTCATCGAATCCAATCGCCGCGGCGTCCTCGGAAAACGCGCTATACGCCAGATGCCGAACGCCCGACCAGAGTATCGCGCCAAAACACATCGCGCACGGCTCGGCGCTCGTCACCAGCTCATGCACAGCCATACCGGAGCCGCCAAGATCGTACGCGCCTAACTTCATTTGCGCAAGCGCGATAGCCACCATCTCGGCATGCAGGATCGATGACGTCTGAGTGAAAACCAGATTGACGCCAAGCGAAACCAGCTCGCCCGTCCCGCTCTCAAACACCGCCGCCGCAAACGGCCCACCACTCCCCTCCTCGACATTCTTCCGCGATGCCCCGATGACAAATTTCATCCGCTCCTCAAGCGAGGACGACGGTTTGTAAGTGCCGGAATAGCTTTCCAGCCATTCCGGGAGTGCGAAGTGTATGTGGCTGGGTTGATGAAACATGTGCGTTTTCTGAAATCAAATACTAAGCCCTCAAGACTTTATTATTTATTTCGTCAAAAGATCAACAGCATTTTATTGTGCAATTAAAAACCATATTTCAATAGTCACTCTTTACTTAATAATGACTTCAGCCTTTCCATAAATTCATAAACATCTTCATGAATCTCGTCTTCCGTCATATTAATAGCAACATCTTCACGTAAAATCTGTATCGATGGATCATTTTTTCTTAACCGATGGAAAAGCGAATCATCTTTTTCAAATAACATTTTTTTACCATCAACAACAGCAAATACATTGGCTGATATATTTCTCCAACTTTGCTTCTTTGGCAAAACAAGGTTTTGAGAATCAAAATAGTCATCTATCAAATTTGTTATTGACATTGAGAACAAATCACCCTCAGACAATCCAACCTTCTTCAAAGCCACTCTTTTCCATACATCAGGAACAAAAAAATAATTCTCAATATTTTTTCTTTGCCACTCGAAAAGCACTTGATTATCTTTGGATGGGTGATAACCTTCAGCTTCATCATAATCGAGCAGTATCATTCTCCTCAGATCAGGAACAATCTGTTTTAATGCCTGATAATGATCGTCCGCCAACTCTTTCATTTTTTGTTTGTTACCACCACTCATAGACTTGAAACACACCTTATCTATAACTTCATCAGCACCGCAAACGTTTGACCAAGCTCTTATAATTCGCTCATCACTTTCACCTTCTACGTATACTATATATGGATAGGCCATTGTCCTGAAAATTTCTTCATTTGAGACTTCTGACATTGCTCGAATAACTTTTGGAACAGACTCTATCCTTTTTGGCTTTTGACCCATAAGAGAAACAATCTGGCTTGCATCGACACCACGGGCAAATTCCTCCGCGTGAGTGGCAATAAGAAACTGGATATTCTTCTCTTGAGACTTTTGTTTGAAATAGTCAAGAATTTCACGCTGCAAATTGACATGAAGATGCGCATCAGGTTCATCAAGGAGAATAACCGTCGGATTATAACCATATAAAAATGCAAGCAAAGTCAGTGTTTGGTGAAATCCGCTTCCTCCTGAAATAATATCAAATTCTTTTTCGCTTTGGCGATACTCGACAGTTATATATACATCTTTCTGCTTGTCATAGTCAGGCTCACATATCTCAACAGAAAACCATCTTTTCACAACAGCAGCTAATTCATCCCAATCACCACC
>CAIUQW010000366.1 GCA_903901395.1 uncultured Chlorobiales bacterium
GATCACAAACTCGACGGAACTTTCGTGACTGTTGGCGCGCACTACTACTTCTAAGAGATGCATTCAGACCGTATCGGATGTACGGTTGTGAACATGACAAGACCGCCTCGAAGCAAACCGGGGCGGTCTTTTTTTTGTCAGGATTTGGCTCGGTTTCCGGAAGCTATTGTTTTGCAGTGATATGCTGGTCAAGGTGCTGCGTCGATCCTGAGTAATATCGGCAGGTGGTCGGAGTAGCCGCCTTTGAACTTCCCGCGTTGGTAGGTGGAGTAGAGTCCTTTTCCTGATCGGTCGAACATCTCCGGAATTGAGAATACGCGAAAGGATCGCTTGTCTATCGAAAGTCCCTTGTCATCGAGAAGAGCGGGGGATACGAGCATCTGATCGATCCGTTCCCAGTGATTCCTGAAGTGGTAGGTTCCCGGTGAGGCGGTGTCGTTCCAGCAGTTGTAGAGCAGCCGCCCGTTGGAGCGCAGAACCTCTTTTCGATCGAACGAAGAGCCGAGCGTTTCCCTGACCGAACGGTTTTCGGGTTGATCGTTGAAGTCGCCCATGACGATGACTTTGGCCAGCGGATCGCGTGTCCTGAGGCTGTCAACGATGCGTCGCGCGACCCTCGCGGCGGCGATGCGATTCGGTTCGCTCCACTTGTCGTCGAACGAGCGCGAAGGCCAGTGATTCAGTACGATGGTGAACGGTTGACCGGCCGCGGCGAAACCGGCAGCGACAACGAAACGGGTGCCTCGTCCGCCGTCGAGCGTGACCGTGTAAGGCTTCGAGCCGGTGAATTTCAGCGTTGCCGGATTCCAGGCGAGGCCGATGTCGATGCCGCGCGAATCGGGACTTTCATGATAGTCGTTGGTGTAACTGGTGCGGTCGATAGCCGCCATCGTCCCCGCGAACACCTGCCGGTTCTCGGTTTCAGCGAAGGCCACGATGTCAGGATATTTTCCGTACTCGCGATCAGTCTTGATCGCCCTGAATACCTGCGCGATGCGCAACTGTTTCAGCAGCAGCTTTTTGTCAGTCCAATGCCGCGCACCCTCCGGCGTGAACTCTTTGTCGTCGTTTTTCGGCTCGTTTTTGGTGTCGAACAGATTCTCGACGTTCCACCACATGGCGACAATCTGTCGAGGGCGCTCTGTGCATGAGGCGGTCGGTACTGGAGATGCCAACCACGCCATGAGCAGCAAAGCGAGAGCAATCGTACGTAAGGGGTTCATCGGCATCCCGGATCGGTAGCGTTTGAAAGGATAGTACGAGTTATTACGGAAATAATATAAGCTTTATTCGACGAAGCTTATGCGAACTTGTCGAAATCACAATCAAAACATCATGAAGCGTTCAGTTATTCGCCGTCTTGTTCTGCTTTCGCTGGTTTTTCCGGTGACAGGGCATTGCCAGAATTTTGAAATAGATGATGCTTTCCCAGAAATGTCTGCCTGGTGGAACACTGAGGTTGACCAAGGGGATGGTGAAAAAGAGTATCTCAGTGCAATGAAGTACTACCATGGCCGCGACGAGCGTCGGGATTATGCCAATGTGCTCAGATGGCTGAGGCTATCGGTGGAAAAGGGTAATGCGGCTACGGAGTACGCCACAGGATTCATGTTCAGAAGGGAATTGAAGTAGACCAAAACTACGCCGATGCGATGACGTAGTATCGCCTGTCAGACGCAAATTCAGTCGAAACGCCTCGGTACTAATCGAAAGAACTGGATTTTTCGTCGGCAAGCCTCCTCAGAATGACAGAAAAAACAAATTTCACCATTCGGCCTACCGCTCGTCGTGCACGGAGCTGCCGGACTGCTGGTCGGAACCATGGGTCTCAAGCTGGTCAACGGAGTGATCAACGACCTCAAGGGAAGCCGGTGAGGCTTTTCAGCAACAGATGGGCAAACCCGATGAAAGCATTATCGTATTATAATAGTGTGAAATATTCAGGGGAGTGGGTGGCATATTTAATGTTTAGGGATTTACGGTGGAATTGTTAAGAAAAACGGTTGTAGCTTCGGAAATTGGTTCAAATGTTTAAGCTTAGACAAATCTATTTGGTGAAGTAATGAGCAGTTTGTTGTTGCTGTTAGTATAATCGATAGCTGCGTCAAATGTTAAACAGTAAAATGAAAAAATTAGTCGAGTGAAAAATTCAATACGATATTGCAGTTTTTTTCAAGGATTTTTCCTTTTACTGTTTTTGGGTCAAATTGATGTAAAGTTAAGACGAGGTTATCGATTATTAGTTGGTGTCCGATCTTATTTTCAATTTGTTTTCTTATCTGATTTTCTTCATTATTAAGTATTTTAGAGTAATGATCAAGAGCATCGCTGATATCGTCAGCCATTTGCACTGCTTTCGTGGAAGACCCATCACCCCCGATAAAAAAGCTATTTCCAATCCGAAAAGGTGAGTTTATATGATTTTTTCTAAGTCTTAATAATTCTTCTTCTTTGGGTTCATATTCTAATCCAATACAGCCGATTAATCTGCAATGATCAATTGAAGATGGCCAATTGTTGTCTAATGTTGCAATGAGAGAATAATTTGTCCAAGATTTATGGCCAAGAATATCGATAAAGTATAATTTATCACCTTTTGGAAATACAAATAGTAATTCGTTCGCTCTATTTTCAAAACCGGGATTTTTTGCTCTCTTAGTTCCGTGGCCAGCATTAAGATGATAAATGCCCCAGTCGGCAAGCATCTCGTCTTTGCCGTGAATGTCATCAATATTAGCGCTCGCATGTGCGTTTAAGTCTTCGCCCGCTTCTGCTTTTTTTATATCATCAATGTAGTTGCTGTGATTGAGGTAAAGAGGGTTTTGTTGTAACTCATCAGAGTAATAAAATTTCCATTTTTTTTATGCAATCGCCTTAATTCATGCCATGCGTATTTTATTATAATTTTATTATCCGGAATTGAAGAGTCTAATCCAAATTTTGTTCGGGTCATTTTTACAAAATCTTTTAACAAGTCTATTTCAATACCTATTGCTTCTCCGTTTATCGTTACTGGTATCCGTTGCCTTTTTTATAGAAAAAAATTATCTATAAAGAATCTAAAAAGACACTTTTTTCAAAACACGTTCTGGAAAAAGCGTTTTACCCAATCCTCAGGCAAATCTTTTCAACCAGCGCGTCAACCCCAGCTTCGTCAACTGGCGTTTGCACCCACTCGACAACCAGCCGATTACGGAAAAACGTTAACTGCCGTTTGGCGTAGTTTCTTGTGTGCTGGGCGATGAGCGAGATGGCTGTGTCAAGATCGTGCAATCCCTCGAAGTGTTCGAAGAGTTCGCGGTAGCCGACGGTGGCGAGGGCGTTGAGGTTTTTGTTGCGCCACTGGTCGCGGAACTCTTCGTAGAGGCGGCGGGCTTCGGATTCAAGTCCGGCTTGCATCATCGCGCTCGCGCGGCGGTTGATGCGGTCGTAGAGCAGTGGACGGGGCAGGTCGAGGCCGATGGTGGTGAAGTCGATGCCGGGCGGCGGGCTGGAGGTTTTTTGCTGCAAGGCGGTGACCGTTGATCCCGAAATTTCGATGATTTCAAGGCTTCGGACGAGGCGCTGGGTTTTGGTCGGGTCGAGCGTCCTGGCTTGCTCGGGGTCGAGCGCTTCGAGGCGGCGGTAGAGCGCTTCCGCGCCGTGGCGTTCGAGTTCGCGGGTCAGCCTTGCTCTGAGTTCCGGGTCGGCTGGTGGCAGTTCGGCGAAGCCTTTGAGCAAGCCTTCGAGGTAGAGCGTCGAGCCGCCCGCGACGATTGGCGTAATGCCGCGCTGACGTAGTTCTCGAATTCTTTTCGCGGCCTCTTCAGCGAAATCGCCCGCGCTGAAGGGTTCGCCGATCTTTTTTTCGTCAATGAAATGGTGGCGGATCTCCTCCAGCATCCACTTCGGTGGCTTGGCGGTGCCGATCTCCATCCCCCGGTAAATCTGGCGCGAGTCCGCCGAGATGATCTCGCCGCCAATCTTGCGGGCGATGCGGAAGGCCAGCTCGGTTTTGCCGGAGGCGGTGGGGCCGAGGATGACGAGAACCGGTTTGTCGCTCATCGTCAGCCTTCGAAAGGAAAGAGCGGTTTGAGCGCGGCGTAGACTTTCGAGACAGGCAGGCCGACGACGTTGTAGTAGCAGCCGTCGATGCGCGTGACGAAGCAGGCGAGGAGCGGATCCTGGATGCCGTACGATCCGGCCTTGTCGAATGGTTTCATCACCTCGATGTAGCGGGTGATCTCGGCGGGGGTCATTACGCCAAACTCGACGGTGGTGCGGGCGTAATTCATCACGGCGTTGCCGTCGTGCAGGAGGCAGAAGCCAGTCAGCACCTTGTGGCTGCGGCCTTGCAGCGCCGAGAGCATCTCGAAGGCGTGGCTGAAATCGCCGGGCTTGCCGAGCGCCGCGCCGTCGAGCAGCACCGTGGTGTCGGAGCCGAGCACTACCGCGCTGGCGTCCGCCTCAGGCAACGAGAGCTGCACGGCTTCGGCTTTTTTGCGCGAGACGGCGAGCACGTTCTCCTCGACTGTCAGCGCCGGATCGAAGGTCTCGTCGATCTCGACCGAGGCCGTCTCGAACGGAATGCCGGTCATGGCGAGCAGCTCCTTGCGGCGCGGCGACTGCGAGGCGAGGATGAGTTTGCGGCGTCCGGTCATCGTCAATCAAAGGTTTTCCAGTTGCGTTTTGACAGGTCGCGGTAGATCATCACGCCAGCGAGCGCTCCGGCGGCGTAATAGAGCGTGGCAGCCAGCGGTTCGCCGAAAATCAGCTTGCCGGTGCCAAAAAGCACGGCGTAAACCAGCACGATGCCGAAAAACCAGTCGGCGAAAAGGGCGGGGAAGCCGGTGTCGCCTTTTACGTCAGGAAGTTCGTCGGCAACCGGTTTCCACAATACGCAGCCAACGCGCGTGGTGCGGTAGAAGGCGTGCAGCTTCTCGCGGTCAGTCGGTCTGGTGAGCCAGGTGACGGCGAGCGTGCAGGCGATGGTGAAGAGCACGATGACGTAAATCGTGTTCGGAAAGGCGAGCGTGGTGAACTGGCTCACCCAGGTGTAGGCGAGGATCGGCGCGAGCATCGAGGTGATCTCCGACCAGGCATTCAGCCTCCACCAGAACCAGCGCATGATGAGCACGAAGCCCGTGCCCGCGCCGCACTGGATGATGAACTCCCACGCGCCGGTGATGGTCTGGAGAACGTAAAAAGTGATGTATAGCGCGAAGATAGCGGTGATTGCCGTGACGATGCGCGACATCAAGACGTAGTGGTTCTCTTCAGCTTCCGGCTTGACGAAGCGCTTGTAAAGGTCGTTGATGAGGTAGCTCGTGCCCCAGTTGAGGTGGGTCGAGAGCGTTGACATGTAGGCCGCCATGAAGGCCGCGATGAGCAGACCTTTCAGACCGGCGGGCAGCACGGCGTTCATGACGTGCACGAAGCCGTCCTCCTTCTGGCCGACGGGAAGGTTCGGGAACATCACGAGGCTGACGAGGCCGACCACGATCCACGGCCACGGGCGAACGCAATAGTGCGCGATGGTGAACCAGAGCGTCGCGAGCAGCGAGTGCTTCTCGTCTTTCGCGCTCATCATGCGCTGGGCGATATAGCCGCCGCCGCCCGGCTCCGCGCCCGGATACCACGACGACCACCACTGCACGAAGGCCATCGCGGCGAATGCAGTGAAGGGGAGTGCGTAAGCTCCTGTCTGCGATGTGGTTACGGTCGAAGAGAACGACGGGAAGAAGTCGAACATCCAGCCGGGCAGCGCCTGCTTGAGGCCGCCAGCCGCCGTGACCTGCGGCGCGTTGACGGCCAGCACGGCGAGGATGATGCACCCGGCCATCGCGATGATGAACTGCACGGCGTCAGTAATCGAGACGCCCCAGAGACCTGACATGCCGGAGTAGATCGTGGTGAAAATCACCAGACCGACGATGGTCAGCTCCGGGTTGAGGCCGGGAATCATGATTTTGATGATCTTGTACATGGCGAGGTTCACCCAGCCGATGATCACCGCGTTGATGAAAAGTCCGAAATAGATCGCCTTGAAGCCGCGCAGAAAGCTCGCGGCTTTGCCGCTGTAACGCAGCTCGATGAATTCGAGGTCGGTCAGGATGTTTGCCCGCCGCCAGAGCCGCGCGAAAAAGAAAACCGTGAGCATCCCGCCCGACACGAAAGTCCACCACACCCAGTTCCCCGCGATGCCGTTCTTCGCCACGAAGCCCGCCACCGCAAGCGGCGTGTCGGCGGCGAACGTAGTTGCCACCATTCCGGTGCCCGCGATCCACCACGGCAACTGACGCCCCGAAAGGAAAAACTCGCCAACATTCTCGGAAGCTCTCCGCGAGAAGAAAAGTCCGACAAAGAGGGTCAACAGCAGGTACCCCGCAATGAACGCCAGATCGAGAAAAGTGAGTTGAGCCATTGTGGTGCGTTGGGTTTTGGGAAAAGGCTGGGTTGAGAAAAGTGCGCTTTTACTGAGGCATTTACCCTATAGGACTTATAGGTCTTATAAGTCCTATAGGGTAAAACCTGGGGCGGTGCAAAACCAGTCGCCCCGATCGCAATCTTACGCCTCTATGCGCGACAGTTCCAGGAAGCTCTGGTAGCGGTCGTCGACTTCGAGGAGGTCGAGGTCGTTGTAGCGGTAGGGGCCGAACTGCTCGACGCAGAAGCTGGCCATCGCGCTGCCGTAGAGCACGGCTTTGCGCATCTCGGCTTCGCTCGTGCTGCCGCAGCGGGCCAGGTGGCCGATGAAGCCGCCCGCGAAAGTGTCGCCAGCGCCGGTCGGGTCGAAGATCGATTCGAGCGGGAAGGCCGGAGCCGCGAAAATACCGTTGTCGGTGAAGAGCAACGCGCCGTGTTCGCCTTTTTTAATGATGAGGGTTTTCGGCCCCATCTCGCGGATGATGCGCGCGGTCTTGACCAGGTTCGGATCGCCGGAGAGCAGGCGGGCCTCGCTGTCGTTGACGATGAAGACGTCCACCCGCGCGAGCACCTTTTTCAGCTCTTCGGGCTTGCCCTCGATCCAGAAGTTCATCGTGTCGCAAACGACCAGCTTCGGAGCGTCGATCTGGTCGAGCACCTTGAGCTGCAATTCGGGATCGATGTTGCCGAGGCAGACAAACTTCGAGTCGCGGTACTGCTGCGGCACGTGGGGATCGAACGCGGCGAAGACGTTCAACTGCGTGTCGAGCGTGTCGCGGGTGTTCATGTCGTAATGGTAGCGGCCCGCCCAGCGGAAGGTTTTGCCATCCTCGACCACCTGGATGCCCTTGGTGTCGATGTTCTTTGCGTGGAGCAGGTCGAAGTGCTCTTTGCCGAAATCGGAACCCATGACGCCGACCATCCTGATCGGCTCGTCGGTGAAGTAGCTCGCCGAGAGCGCGATGTAGGTCGATGAGCCGCCGAGGGTGTTGTCGGAGCGGCCAAACGGGGTTTCGATATCGTCGAAAGCGAGGGATCCAATGACAAGAAGTGACATGATATGATGATTGAATAGGTTACTGGAAATGGTCGAATCTGGAATTACTCTTGTGCCGTATTTGGCAGTTCGAAAAGAATGCACTCGCCGGGCGCGAAATCGAGCGTCAGCTTGTGGCTGGAGACGGTGAGCGTTCGCCCGATGATCAGCTCTTCGAGCTCCATCGACTCCTGCTCGAACTCCATCGTGGCCGCGACAGTATTTTCGAAATTGCTGTTACCCGCAAAGATGAGCATCCTGCCGCCCGATTTGCGCATGACGGTGAGCAACGCCGGATCGGAGATGTACGGTTGCACGATCGAGCCGATGTCGCCGCACTGCACGAGGTCGAGGTAGTGGCTCCGGATGTCGATCACCTTGCGGATGGCGTCGCAGATCGGTTCGAGGCCGTTGGCGTTTTCCCAGTCGCAGGCAGCGGTGCTGAAGAGCGGCAGACTCTCCGCCGGGAAGCGCTGGCGGTCGTCGTCGGTGAAGTTCAGGCCGAGGTTCACCGGCCGCCACTCGCAGATCTCCATGCCCGAGTGGATGAAGGGCATGGCAGGAAGCATGGCTCCGAGCGTGAAGAGGAAGAGCGCGCGGCGGCGTCCGGCTTCACGACCGGCGTAATGGTGGCAGATGCGCGGCGTATTGTGATTCTCGCCGGTGGCGAAAAACGGAATCGCCACGCCGTTTCGGTTCAGGAAATTCAGCAGCCCCTTGATGTATTGCACGTCGTGAATCACGAAGGGGAGCGAACCGAGTACGGCGCTGAAACCCTCCTCCTTCAGTTTCGGCGACGGGTCGAAATTCTCGTCCCAGAAGGCGAAGTCCACTTTGCTCTTGCGGGCCTCCGTGACAATCGAGGCTTTCAGCTCCGGCGGCAGGGCGTGGCCCATGTCGATCATCGCGCCGTCGATGCCAAACTCCTCGCTGCACCACGGAATGATGCCGGTGATCTTGCGCCACAGCTCCATCGCGCGGAACTCCGGGCGTTCGAGCGCCTCGTCGTACATCCGTATCGTGTTGTACGCTATGTAGTTGAAGCGCGTCGCGTTGTGCAGCTTCAGGTAGGTGACGTCGGTCCATGGCGGCTGGCGGTCATCCGGCGGCCAGTCCGCGAAGGCGCTGGCGATGACGCACTCGCCGCCATCCGTGGTCGTTCCTGTGAAACCATTTTCGCCGGGCGTGATCCCGGACGGCGTTGGCGCGAAGCGGCTCCTGTACGCCTCGTCAGGCTCGGGAAGCTCGTGGAAGTCGTGCTTGTCCACCTTTTCGTAGATGCGCGCGAGCGTGTCGTGGTCGAAGGCCGGAGGGCCGTAGCTCGCCGGATCGCGATCTTTGCGGAGCCAGTAGAACCATTCGGGATGTTCGCTGATCCAGTCGCTGTCGATCGACGCCGTCCGGAAGACGAACTCGAAGACCACCCTCATGCCGAGGTGATGCGCCGCTTCGACCAGCGCCTTCAGCTGCGTCTCCAGCGGCAAATCGAGCGCCGGTTCGCCGAGCATTTCGTCGAGCTTGTAGTGATTTTTGATCGCGTAGGGTGAGCCGAGTTCGCCCTTGCGATTGACCTTGCCGATGCTGGTCAACGGCAAGAGGTGGAGCGTATTGACGCCCATTCGCCTGATATAAGGCAGCATCGCGATGGCCTTGAGCAGGGTGCCGGTTTCGCGGAATCCGCCCGGCAGCGGCTCCGTGCCGATGCGCCCGTCGCGGTCGTGGTCGAAAGCCGCGTTGTATCTGACGAAGAGGTTGTAAACCGTCGCCGAGGCGCTCCAGTTCTGGCCGCTCGATTCCGCATCGTCCACTTCAGCCGCTGGCGAGGCTATGATGGCAGCGATTGCGTCGATGAAGTAGTCGAAAGGATCGACCATCGAAACGCCGGTCGTGCCCGAGCGCCAGAGATTCGGCACGGCGTAGGATTGCGCAGGCTCGCGGTGTTTGGCCGCTTGCAGCGATTCGAGGATGATGTCGAGGGGAAGCGTGGTCAATCTGCCGGTATTTTGGATCGATAGAGGCGAAAAATCAGGCTAAAGATAATTATTATCGGGGAAAGTTAAGCAGAACCAGTGAAGCCAATCGCGAATAGATGACGGGAGCAGCGAGAACCATCAGGATGGAGATAGAGTACGACGGCACCAGCTTTTGCGGCTGGCAGCGGCAATCCGGCGCGTTGCCGACGGTGCAGGGGGCGATCGAGGCGGCGCTTGGCAGGATCACTCAGGAGAAGATCGGCATCATCGGCGCGGGCAGAACCGACAAGGGCGTCCACGCTCGCGGACAGGTGGCGAGTTTCAGCACCTCGTCGCCGATGCCACTCGGACGCCTCATGCACTCCTGCAACTCGCTCCTACCCGGCGCGATCCGCATCACTGCGATGCGGCAGGTGCCCGACTCGTTTCACGCCCGATTCAGCGCGACCTCGCGGGAGTACCGCTACTTCCTGCTCGAACGCCCGTCAGCCATTGACAGCCGTTTCGCGGGCTGCTCATACGGCAAGCCCGACCTCGCCGCGATGAACCGCCTCGCGGCGCTCTTGCCCGGAACCCACGACTTCTCGGCCTTCACGAAAGAGGACTCCGACCAGCACAGCACGATCTGTACGGTGACGGAGGCACGCTGGTACCGCTCCGGGTGCTTCTTCGTTTTCCGCATCGAAGCGAACAGATTCCTCAGAAGCATGGTACGCTTCCTCGTGGCCGGGATGATCGAAGCCGGAATGGGGCGCATTAGCGATGCGGAGTTCGCCGGAATGCTCGAAACCGTCAGCCGCCTGCCAAATCTCAAGCCAGCCGACGCCGCGGGTCTGTTCCTCTGGAAGGTCAGGTACAGGTAATGGACAATTGATAATGGATTACTGGATAATAAAGGGCAAGCGGTTTTCCCAGTCGGCCAAACCGTCCTATAAGTTCCAATGGTATAAATCATTAACTGCTACGCATGAAGCCTCTTGGAGCACGGCATTTATGCGCTTTCTTCGGTGCGCCTTGTATTAATCGTCTGGTCTGGTTAAGTTACCTGCTCATATTTTTGTTTCGAACCCGAGGATGCCTGCGCAACCTCATCTGTTAACCCGGCCCGGCTTGTGAAAAGCTTTTTACCGTTCAGGCTCTTTTTTATCAGCCTACTCTTGCAGGTTACCCTCTTTACGTCCGTATCGTTCGCAGAGGAGCCTGAAAACGCACTTGACAGCATCGCGAATGCGCCATCCTCGCGTGTTTCAGAGATGCTCGACAGTCTGGTCAATGCCACCTATTTTCAGGATGAACAATTTACATCCGGCGGCACCAGCGAGTATCTTCCCAAAGATTTCATTCCCCAGTTCAGTGACTCGATATACGCTTCGCGAATCGCCAGGCTTGCCAGCAAAAGCCGCTTCAATCTGGTGTATAACGAGCATGTCAAGGGATTTATCCGTGTGTACGCCGTCGACAAGCGGAAGTTTGTCTCGAAGGTGCTTGGCCTGACCAACATCTACTTCCCGCTGTTCGAGGAAAAATTCCGCGAGTACAATATCCCCGAAGAGATGAAATATCTTCCGGTGGTGGAGTCCGCCCTGAATCCCACGGCCGTTTCGCGGGCTGGCGCGCGAGGTCTCTGGCAGTTCATGAGCGGCACGGGCCGGATGTACGGGTTGAAATCCTCCTCGTTCATCGAGGATCGTTACGATCCGAACAAGGCGACCGTGGCGGCGTGCGAGCATCTGCGGGATCTCTACGAAATGTTCGGTGACTGGTTCCTCGTCCTCGCGGCATACAATGCGGGCGCGGGTACCGTGCAGCGTGCAATCCGTCAATCTGGCGGCGCGCACGATTACTGGGAGATATGGCCCTATCTGCCGCAGGAGACCCGCGGTTACGTCCCTGCCTTCATTGCGGTGAATTACGTCATGAACTACTATCGCGAACACAATATAAAGCCAGCGCAGCCGGGATACCTCTATTCACAAACCGACAGGGTGCCGGTCAATCAGGCGCTTACTTTCGATCAGCTTCACGAAGCGCTCGGCGTGCCTATGGAGGATATCAGATTTCTCAATCCGCAGTACAAGGCCGGACTTATACCGGAGCCTGAGTCGACGCCTAACATGCTTCGGCTTCCAAAACAATACATTCAGCCATTCCGGGAGAAAGAACAGGAGATATACGCCTTCA
Source organism: uncultured Chlorobiales bacterium (assembly GCA_903901395.1). GTDB lineage: Bacteria > Bacteroidota > Chlorobiia > Chlorobiales > Chlorobiaceae > Chlorobaculum. The sequence goes on from CAIUQW010000366.1 coordinate 11,596, forward strand.
AGCCTGATCTGGTTGCCGAAAAAACACGGCTCTATGCGATGGTTCGGGATAATGAGCGTGAGGATGCCGTGAGCAGCGCAGGTCGTGGCCGGAAGGTGTATGTGGCTAAAAGAGGCGAAACGCTTGCCCGGGTCGCCCGGAAATATGGCGTTTCCGTCAGTCAGCTCATCGACTGGAACAATCTGAAAAGCTCCAGGCTGAAGCCGGGTCAGAAGCTGGTGGTCTTCAATGCCGCCAGCGAGGGCGGATCACGGAAGTCAACTGTGGCGAAGCTCAAGGGTAAAAAAGGCAAACTGAGCGCCAGGGCGAACAAGGGTTCTGTCAAGGAGAAAGCGCTCAGGAAAGCCAAGGGCGGCAAGAACGCGGTAAAGAAAAACGCTGCGAAAAAGCGGCGCCGGTAGGAGCGTAGCCAGGCAAGTGCATCGCCTGTCCGCAATTTTGGCGGGAAAACTAACGCTGTTAAATCTGCGATAGTTTAACAGTTGTTCTTCTTGTCATTGAAGTTTTTTTTTATCTTAAGCATTCAATTTTCGCGCGCACCGTTTGTAACAGTAGTTTTCTGTGATACGGCCAGTTTCTTCAACCACCAACAAAGGGTATTTAACACAGCGTATGCGTAATATCATCTTCACCGGTAAGGGCGGCGTCGGCAAGACTTCAGTTGCTGCGGCAACAGCCTTGAGAGCAGCGGACATGGGGTTCAAGACCCTCATCATGTCGACCGACCCGGCCCACAGCCTTGGTGACTCTCTCGACATAGA
>CAIUQW010000367.1 GCA_903901395.1 uncultured Chlorobiales bacterium
AGATCGGCGGGTATCGTTCGGTGTGCGACAACATCGTCGAGGATGTGTGGCTCTGCAAGGCGGTCAAGCGTTCGGGCGGCAAGGTCGCGGCTTTCGATGGCAGCGACGCGCTCAGTTGCCGCATGTACCGGGGCTTCGGAGAACTCTGGCAAGGCTTTTCCAAGAATCTCTTTGCCGGACTCGGCAACAGCGTTCCGGGTTTTGTGGCGCTGATGGCGCTGGTTGTGCTTCTCTACCTTGCGCCGTATGGCTTCCTCGTCACGTCAGCGCTCAACGGCGACCGCTCCATCGCGCTTTTCTGGCTTCCGGCGGCCCAGGTCGGCGTGGCGCTGCTTATCCGCCTTATCATCGCCCTGAAGTTTCGCCAGCCCTTGTGGTCGGCGCTTCTGCACGCTTTTTCGCAGGTGATGCTGATGCTTATCGCTTTCAACTCGTTCCGCCTGACCATCTTCGGCAAAGGGCCTGAGTGGAAGGGGAGGAGCTACCCGAAATCCGGTCGCACTCAATAGTCTCGTCGAGAGCGGCGGCGGTGGGTGTTACGGATTAATTTTTTTAAATTAGCGGACTATTTTTTCAGGCGTTTTCCGGCATCGTCGTGCCGCCGCCCGGCAACCATCAAACGAACACAGACTCATGAGTTTCCTATCGAAGATATTCGGCAAAAAAGAGGTGGAACTGAAACGCCCCCAGGTGCGTGAAGACGCGGCGCTGATCAAAACCATCACCGGTCATGAAGACCGCGTGCTTGGCGTGCGCTTCAGCCCCGATGGCAAGAAGCTCGTCAGCGGCAGCTTCGACGAGAAGGTGAAGCTGTGGAATGTCGAGACCGGCAATGCGATTTACACCATGTCGGGCCATACCACCTGGGTCAAGTGCGTCGATTACAGCCCCAAGGGCGACAAGGTGGCCAGCGGCAGCATCGACAGCACCGTGCGCATCTGGGATGTGGTGACCGGCAAGTGCCTGCACGTCTGCAAAGGGCACGATACCGAGGTTCGCATGATCGCCTTCAGCCCCGACGGCAAGGTGGTGGCGAGCTGCTCGCGCGATACCACCATCAAGTTCTGGGATACCGAAACCGGAAGCGAGGTGAAAACCTTCTTCGGCCACAAGTCCTACATCGAGTGCATCGCCTTCAGCGCCGACGGCAAGAAGCTGGTCAGCTGCGGCGAGGAGCCGGTGGTAAAAATCTGGGATCTCGAAACCGGCAAGAACATCGCCAATTACCCGACCGGCGACACGCTTTCGCACTTCGTCTCCTTCAGCCCTGACGGCAGCAAGATCGCGCTCTGTGGTCGCGACGCCAAGGTGAAGGTGCTCGACGCGGCCACCGGCCAGATACTCAAGGTGCTCGAAGGGCACGAAGATGGCGTCCGCGCGCTCTGCTTCAATCCCGCAGGCACGCTTATCGCCAGCGCGGCCAATGACGAGTCGGTCAGGCTCTGGGACGTCGCGAAGGGATCGCTCGTGCACACCTACCGAGGCCACACGCACGAGGTGCAGTCGGTCGCCTTCTCGCCGGATGGCAAGGTTATCGCCAGCGGCAGCGACGACTTCAAGATCAAGCTCTGGGGTGTCGTGTAAACTGTCATCGAATGAACAAAAAAGAAAGGCCGCACTCAACATGCGGCCTTTTTCTTGTCCGCTTTGTCCATCAGCGTCCATTATTGTCCATACCCGTCCATATCTTACATTCACCCGTCTTCGCCGATGGCGTTGGTAGGGCAGGCATCGATCTGTTCGCGGCAGAGATCGATATCGGTTTCTGATTCAGGTTGCTGCGCTACATAAGCGTAACCCTCCTCATCTTCGGCGAAGAACTCCGGGGCGGCGTTGTAGCAGATGGTGCAGCCATTGCACCCCTGTCCGTCGGGATCGTCCGGGCTGGTGACGTAAAACGGGCCGGGCGCATTTGCCGGATGCTTCAGTTCATTGTTTGCCATTGCTGTTGTCCTCCTGTAGAATCAGGTGAATGCCGTCAGCAAAAACCGGCATGAAACATCGAGATGTATATGGTGTACATATGTATGACACCCCGGATACGCAAAGAGTTCCAGGATTGAGGCTGTGTCCCAAAAGAGCTTTTTGTCATTGTCTCTTGACAGACATTTGGTTAAAATATATATCACATATCCGGTCTGCACTGAACTCACGATTATGGGCGTCATTCTTCTCGATATTGGCAATGTGGTGGTCAACGTGGACTTCATGCCATTCTGCCGGGCGGTTTCGCGCAATGGCGATTCAGGCGCGGCGGCAATCATGGAGCGCTATTGCCAGGGCGAACTCAAGGAGCGCCACGATACCGGCTGGATCGGCCCAAACGAATATCTCGCCATGATCGGCGCCGATCCGCTCACGCTCGATCTGCCGCTCGACCGGCTCCGGCTCGCCTGGCAGGATATTTTCACGCCGATGCCAGATTGCGCCGACGCTCTTGAAACGTTGAGACGGCAACATGAGTTGTGGATCATGAGCGACACCGACCCGCTTCATTTCGCCTTTCTGATTGACCGCTTTCCGGTGCTGAGGAGCATGGATCGCTACCTTCTCTCCTACGAGCACGGCTGGCTGAAGCGTTCGCCCGAAGCGTTCCGACAGGTGCTCGATTCGTCCGGCCTCGATCCGTCCATGTTTCTCTTGATCGACGACCGGGAAGTCAACATCCGCTCATGCGCCGAGGCAGGCATCGAAAGTATTCTTTTTCGAAACTGGGCTGACGCGCTCGCCTCGCCAGTGCTTGCAGCTTTTTCGCAACAATGTTAATCAGGGAGATACGCCGATGATGATGATCGCCAGAGGAGTTTCGGTTAATGAAGATGAGTTTGAAATCACCGCCATGCGCTCGCAGGGGGCGGGCGGGCAGAATGTCAACAAGGTCGAGACGGCGGTGCATCTGCGTTTCGACATTGGCGCTTCATCACTCCCGCAAGCGCTGAAAGAGCGGCTCATGAAGCTCAACGACCGCCGGATCACGCGGGATGGGGTGATCGTCATCCGCGCCCAGCGCTACCGGACGCAGGAGCGGAACCGGCAGGATGCTATGGAGCGCTTTCAGGGCTTGCTGACCAAGGCGCTGGTCGAACAGAAGATGCGCAAGTCCACCAGACCGCCAAAAAGCGCGGTGGAACATCGCCTCGAAGAAAAGGCTCAAAGAGGTGAACTCAAGGTGTCGAGAAAAGCGGTTGTCGAAGTCGAGTAACGAAGCTCTCCAGCAATCGCTCGTCTGAAATGAAGAAGCCCCCGGAATGCAGATGGATCGCGCTCCGGGGGCTTTTTGCATGATGCGCGTCGCGTCGGCTCAGAGCAGCGGATCGGCAATTCCGCCGGCATCGGCCACCATGACCGGGCGAGTGCCGCCAAGGCGCTCCTGATAGGCGCGAACCCTCGCCATGAAGCTTCGCAGCTCCCTCGACGAGAGCGACTGGCGCGGCGCGGTCTGCTTCAGCGCGACCAGCGGATTTTCCGGATGGCCGTTCCGGATGATCCGGAAATCGAGATGGGAGCCGGTCGAGCGTCCGGTCGAACCCACATAACCGATGACTTCACCCTGCTTTATCGCTTTTCCGTAACGGCAGGTCGGCGCGTAGCGGCTCAGGTGAAGGTACATCGTGTGGAGGCCTCCGGCGTGCGAGATGGTGACCATGTTGCCCGTGCCGTTTTCCATTCCCCTGAAGATGACGCGCCCGTCAGCCGCCGCCCTGACCGGCGTGCCGGTCGGCGCGACCAGATCGACGCCGCCGTGGAATTCGCTCCGCCCGCTGATCGGATGCACCCGATAGCCAAACCCGCTCGATACGCGGTTGAACCGGCAAGGCTGGACAAACAGGGTTCTTCCCTGCGCCAACGTTTGTCCCTTTTCGTCGTAATACGAGCTGTCGCCCTTGGCGTCGCTATACTGGTAGGCGTTGAATTTCTCGCCTTTCGAGCGGATTTCAACGGCGAGAATGTCGCCCGTGCCGATGAAGCGGTTCTCGCTCCACTGCTCCTGGAAGAGAATCCGGTAGGTCGCTCCGGCGTGAATGTCCTTTTTGAAATCGACCTTCGAAGCGAGAATTTTTCTGAGCTGCGGGCTGAGCGAAGCGCGGTTCCGGCTGTGCAGCTCGCTCGACAGCGAGGAGTGGAGCGTGCCTTCGAGCGTGGCGACGCGGGTTTCGTACTCGATGGTCTCCTTTTGCGTGCTCAGCTTGCCGGTTCGCTCATCCTTGGCAAGATGAAGCATCGCGTACGGGCTTGATTGCCAGGTGAAGCGGATGAACTTTCCGTCTCTGCCGGTTTCAAGCAGATAGGTTTTACCCGCCGTCAGCCCCTTGAATGACTTGTCTGCCTTGAGCTGGCTGGTCAGTTGATGCACCTCCGTCGGCGTCAGACCGGAAGCGGTGAGAATAGTGTAGATGGATTCGCCTTTTTTGACGACTCTCTTTTCGACCCGGTGAGACGGATCGTTATCCCCCTCCTCGAGCGTTACCTTGTCCGATTCGCCATTCAGGCCAAGCTCGTCATTGCCCGCGAGGCCGATTGATCTGAAGAGTGTTTGAATCGCTGAAGCAGACCCGTTTCCGGTCGAAGTCTGCCGGGATGTAGCTGAAAAGACAAAACTGACTGAGAAGAAGAGGACAACAAGAAGCGCCGTCGATGAGACGAGCAGAAGGGGACGACTTCGGAACAGGGCCGAACGGCGTAACCTTAGCAAAAAATGGTGAAACTGTGGTTTGGACATACTTACTGCATAAGTTCACAAAAAAACGAAGGGGATACATCTCACAAAACCTGAAGACACAATTTCACAAAAAAAGCTTACAAAGTAAAATTATTTACTTCGCCGATACGCTGAATTGACGCGAATCTGAAGCAAAAGTCCACTTTTTATGGAATTTTTTTACGGATGACGATGTTCTCCATTTATTTTTTTCTTCTTTGAATAAAAATGCGCCGTTGCGCCGAAAGCCGTTTACGTCAGTGGCGATGTATTTCAGCCCGTCGTTTTTCATCATCAACTCTTCGATTCTGCCATGCTTGCAACCAACGAAAACCACCTTGTCGAAATCCTGCTTCAGTGCCAACCCGGCCAGCCCCGCACTCGCGGCACCTGGGAGGTCGATCATCAGGGCACACCCTTCATTCTTCCCTCGATCGGCGGCATCACCCTCAACCTCCAGGTCGGCGACCCGGCGTTCGGATGGGAGGGCGACCACATCGAGCCGGGCGTGAGCTGCACCGCCGACACGCACAAACCCTACGAGCACCCGAACGTCACCGTGCAGATGCTGAGCTGCGTCGGCAACACAGCCACCATCGTCTCCGGCGAGGCGAAGGGCGAGAGCGGCGTGGTGATCGGACATCACGGCGGCTCGGAGCACATCATCGTCGATTTTCCGCGCGAGGTGAAGGAGAAGATGGCCTACGGCGACACCATCATGGTGCGCTCGAA
>CAIUQW010000368.1 GCA_903901395.1 uncultured Chlorobiales bacterium
GTCGGCGCGATGTCGAGGATTCGCTGGTTGCCGTCCGTGGCGCGGCCTCCGGCCTGTTCGCAGATGAAGGCCATCGGGTTGGCTTCGTACATCAGGCGCAGCTTGCCGTTTTTGTGCTTTTTCGTTGCCGGATAGACGAAGACGCCGCCGGTCAGCAGGTTGCGGTGGAAGTCCGCCACGAACGAGCCGATATAGCGCGTGCTGTACGGACGGCCCGTTGCTTTGTCCTCCTCCTTGAGGTAGTCGAGGAACCGCTTCGTTCCTTCGTTGAACTCCTGCCATGAGCCTTCATTGGCCGAGTAGTATTTGCCTCGCTCCGGGGTTGTGATGTTTTCGTGAGAGAGCAGGAATTCGCCGACGGTCTGGTCGTAGGTAAAGCCGTGCACGCCGTGGCCGGTGGTGTAGACCAGCATGACCGACGAGCCATAGATGACGTATCCGGCAGCAACCTGATCGGCCCCTTTCTGCAGGCAATCGTCGAGACTCGCCTTGCCGGGGTCGTCGCTCTTGATGCGGTAGATGGAGAAGATGGTGCCAACGCTGACATTGACGTCGATGTTCGACGATCCGTCGAGCGGGTCGAAGAGGAGCACGTAGTTGCCGCTCTCGTTCTTGGGCGGCACGATGACGCTGTCGTTCTCCTCGGAACCCATCAGGGCGAAGCGCCCGTGCTGGCCGATGGCGTTGATGATCCTCTCGTTGGCGAACAGGTCGAGCTTCTTGACCTCCTCGCCCTGCACATTGGTGGAACCGGCAAGTCCGAGGATGTCGGCGAGCCCGGCCCGCACGACTTCACGCCGCACCAGTTTGGCCGCGAAGGCGACGTCGTTGAGCAGATCGGTCACTTCGCTGTTGACCTCCGGGTAGAGTTTCTGCTGCTGAAGAAAATGGCTTTCGATGGTTGTGAGCTTGTTCATCACGAGATCATTGAGATGGTTGGCGGCGGTAATAATAAATACCCCCAAAGCTATGCTATTTTCAAGGCTATTCCAACGCCGTGGATTCCGCTTAAAAACTGTTTTTTCCTGAAGAAACGACGAATAATCCGTACATTCACCGACCATTTCCCTGACACAATGATTCATTCATGAAACGATACCGGTGGACTCGCCTCGAACCTGACCCTTCTCTGGTTCAGGCACTTTCCCAAGCGATCAACGTCAGCAAGCCGATTGCCGCCACGCTCTGCAATCGCGGCATTTCGAGCTTCGAGGAGGCCCGCCGGTTCTTTCGCCCTTCGCTCAACGAGATTCCGTCGCCATTTCTTTTCAATGACATGCAGCGCGCCGTCGAGCGTGTGTCGAAAGCGATTGCCGACGGTGAAAAGATCATGGTCTATGGCGATTACGACGTCGATGGTACCTCCGGCACGGCGATGCTGTCGCTGTTTCTCGCTGAAATCGGGGGCGATGCGTGCCACTACATCAACGACCGCTTTACGGAGGGGTACGGGCTTTCTGAGACGGGCATCGCCTGGGCGGTCGAGCAAGGGGTGTCGCTCATCCTCACGGTCGATTGCGGCATTCGCGCCATCGACGAGGTGAAGGCGTGCGCCACGAGGGGGATCGACGTCATCGTCTGCGACCACCACGAAGCGGGCGAGCTGCCGGAGGCCTTTGCTATTCTCAATCCGAAGGTGGAGGGGAACGGCTATCCGTTCCGCGAGCTTTGCGGCTGCGGCGTGGCGCTCAAGCTCATCCAGGCGATGGCGGAGGCTCGGGGCGACGACCAGGCCCGCTGGCGGCAATATCTTGACTTCGTGGCCGTGGCGACTGCCGCCGACATGGTGTCTCTCCAGGGGGAGAACCGCGTTTACCTGCACGAGGGTCTCGAACTGATTCGCACGTCGCCCAGGGTGAGTTTTCTGGCGATGGCCGCAAACATGAAGGTCGAGCTGGCCGACTTTGACATGATGAACATCACCTTCGGCATTGCACCCCGGATCAACGCTGCCGGGCGAATGGAGTCGGCGGGCGCGGCGATGCAGTGGCTGCTCAGCGCGGACGCTGCTGAGGCGCGGCTTCACGCCGCGGAGCTGGAGGAGCTGAATGCTCGCCGCCGGGAGATCGATGCGGAAATTACGTCACGCGCCGAAACAATGGTGGCGGGACACTGCGCCAGCTTCTGCTCCTCGATCGTGCTTTATGACGAAGCATGGCACCTCGGCGTGCTCGGTATCGTGGCCTCGAAGCTGATCGATAAATATCTCCTGCCGACCGTCGTGATGGGGCGGATGAATGGTCTCATCAAAGGCTCGGTCAGGAGCGTCGATCAGCTCAATATTTACGACGTGCTGCACGAGTGTCGCGACCATCTCGAACAGTTCGGCGGCCACCACCAGGCGGCGGGGCTGACGCTCAGGCCGGAAAATCTCGAAGCGTTCCGCCGCCGCTTCGACGAGGTATGCCGCGAGCTGCTGCCGGTCGAGGCGCGCCAGAAAGCGCTCTTGATCGACGCCGACCTCGCGCTCGACGAAATTACATCGAATTTTCTGAAGGTGCTCGAACAGTTCTCGCCCTTCGGATTCGCCAACCGAAAGCCGCTTTTCGCAGCCACCGGCTGCCGCCTGGTCGGCAAGCCCAAGCTTTTGCGGGAGCGGCACGTCAAGTTCACGGTGCGAGGCGACCGAGGCTCCGCATTCGAAGTGATCGCCTTCGACCGCCCCGACATTTACACCGACCTCGAAGCGTGCGGCAGCGCCTCCACCCTGCAACTGGCCTGCATTCCCGAAAGAAATGAATGGAACGGCAGAGAGTACGTACAGCTCCGCCTGACGGATATGACGGTTGGTTGATAGTTGACAGTTGATAATGCTTTTCGCATTTACCCGGTTGTCCTTGTCGGCCCTGCTGTCCTTGTCGCGCTTTCTTACTTTTCCCCCGCCGCTGGCAATGCTTCCCCGCTCTTCTCATGCCTTATTCTCGACAGAATTCCCACCAGCGATGAGATTGCCGAGATGACGAAGAAGATGAGCGACAGGGCGACGCCTGTGTTGACGTCGAGACCGAGGTGGTTGAGGGCGTAGAAGAAGGTGACTTCGCGTGCTCCAGCTCCGCCGATGGTCAGCGGCAAAATGGTGGCGACGCTTGAAATGAGGAAGATCGCGAGGTAGTCGATCTGATGGCTTGTCGCGGACATCGCCATGAGGATAAACCAGGCGGAGATGACCTGCGTCGCCTGCACCAGCAGCGATTCGAAAGCTGTGATGAGGAACACCGGCATGAACTGGCGGTAGAAGAGCCAGGTCAGGAGCAGCGACAGCGGATAGGAGACCGCGATGATCACCCAGATCCAGAGCATCTCGCCGGGGTAGAGAGCGGCAAAAGAGCTTGGAATGATCAGCAGCGCCGACAGAAAGATGAGCGCGAAAATGCCGCTTACCCGGTCCCAGAATACGGCACTGAAGATGTTGATGACCGCAAGACCGTGATTTTTTTTCAGCACGTAGATTTTGTAGCCGTCCCCCCCGATGCCGCCCGGCAAGAACAGATTATAGAACATCCCCAGATAGTAGAGCTTGAGGTTGTACCACGCCGAGAGCCGCAGGCCGATGGCCTTGAAAAAGCGGTTCAGCCGCACGGCGTTGACGATCTTGGAGATGTTGAAAAAGAGGATCGATCCCAGCAGATAGCCGAAATGAGCGTGCTGAATGAGCGATGAGAGGCGGTTTACATCGGTCTTTCGCAGCACGATGAAGAGCGCCGCCACCGTGAAGAGAAGCTGGACGGCTGTTTTGAGAATCTTGCTTTTTATGGTGCTACTTGCTTTTGTCAACGATCTCTCTGATGATGTAGGGTTTCTTGTTCTGCGACTCGTAGTAGGTGCGCATGATGAATTCGGCGATGAAGCCGGTGGTGATGAGCTGGATGCCGATGAAAGTCAGGATGACGCCGAGGCTCAGGAGCGGGCGTCCGCCGATTTTTTCACCCAGGATTTTCACGGCGAGCAAATAGAAGTCGATGCCGAGGCCGAGGAACAGCGTCAGGAAGCCGAGCGAGCCGAAGAGGTGCATCGGCTTGTGAGCGTATTTCTGGAAGAAGACCATGAAAAGCAGATCGCTCAGCACCTTCAAAGTCCTGCCGATGCCGTACTTCGACTTGCCGTACTTGCGTGCGTGGTGCCTTACATCCACCTCCTCCATCTTTGCACCGTAAAGCTGCACGAGCACCGGAATGAAGCGGTGCAGTTCGCCGTACAGACCGAGGTTTTTCGCCACGTCTCGCCTGAAAATCTTCAGCGTGCAACCGTAATCGCGTATATGCACATTGGTCAGGTTCCGGATCATCGCGTTTGCGATCTTGCTTGGAATCTTGCGCAGCATCATGCCGTCCTTACGCCCCGCCCTGCGACCGGCCACCACATCGAGATTTTTCGATTCGAGGTGAGCAATCATCATCGGAATGTCGGCGGGATCGTTCTGCAAATCGCCGTCCATGGTGGCAATCAGCTCGCCGCGAGCCTCGCCGATGCCAGCCGACATGGCCGCCGTCTGGCCGTAATTCTTGTTGAGCACCACCAGCCGTGCGTTCGCTGGCGCCAGGCGTGTCACTTCGGCAACCGTCGAGTCGGTCGAGCCGTCATCCACCAGAATGATTTCGTGGTCGATGCCCCGAAGCGATGAAGCGAGCGCATCGAAGAGCGGGCCGATGCTTTCGGCCTCGTTCATGAGCGGTATGACGACAGAGAGTTTCATCGGGAAGTCGGTTGAGTCGGCATTCTGACGAGCATGATTCCATATTTGCCGTACAGCGTCTCGACCGGGCCGAGCTTTTCGACGCGGTCGATGGTGGTCAATGCCACCTCACCCGGTTCGGGATGACGGCGTTCGGCAAAAGCTCCCGAATATACAAAAAAAGAGGGGTAATAGACCTTCCACATCACGATTTTAAGACTATCTTTCCGTGAAAGCAGAGCCGCTTCTTTGACCGGTTCCTGCATCACTCTCGAGGCCATCGGCATCGCCACGAAGTTGAACGAAAAGGTCAGCAGCGCCCCACCGATGATGAAGCGCATCTGGGGCGAGAGGCGTGGCGTGAATTGCAGCAGCAGGCAGAGCACCGCCGCGCCGAGCATCAGCAGCGAAAAACGGATGGCCGCCATCTCCGCCAGAAATCCCTGAAGCTGTGCCTGGATGAAGAGATTCTCCATCGACGGTAAAAAATGCGCCACTCCGAATGGCAGGGCGGCGAGCAGCAGCAACGCGCCTGCGGGCCAGAGCGCAAGGAGCCACGAGCGCTCGATTTTGGCAAGCTCCGCGCCAAGCAGGATGAAGAGCGGCGTGTAGCCGTAGATCATATAGTGCGGCAGCTTGGTGCCCGAGAGCGAGAAGAAGACGAAGACGAAGGCGAACCAGATCATGCAGAACTGCCAGAGCGGGTCGGCAAGGCGCTCCCGAAGCTTGGAGAAAAGGCCGAAAAAGAGGCCGGTCGAGGGCATCAGCCCGACGAGCACCACCGGTATATAATATAGGAGAGAGCCGGAGTGCCCCTCCATCGAGCCGCCGAAGCGGTTGACGTTGTGCTTCATGAAGAAGCCGTCGATGAAGGCCTGCCCCTGCTCGCGGTATTCGAGCACGTACCACGGCAGCGCGATGACGAGGAAAAGCGCGATGGCCGTCGGGTTCAGCATGGCGCGGAACCACGCCTTCAGCTCCTTCCGCGCGAGGAAAAAGAGGAACGAGACCGCGACCGGAATGAGAACCGCGACCGGCCCCTTGTCGAGCATTCCGAAGCCCATTGCCGCGAAGGCGACGTAGACCCACGAGCGGCGCTTCGTGCGCCAGTGCGTGAAGAGCGCCGTCACGCTCACCGCGAGGCAGAGGTTGAGCACCGCGTCGGCGATGGCCGCCTTGGCGATGATGCTCACCTGCAACGACAGCGCCATCAGCGCCGTCGCGAGAATCGCCTCGGTTTCGTTGCGCTCGCGGCGTACAAAGAGAAAGATCGCGCCTGCCCAGAATGCCGCCGCAATTGCCGACGGGAGCCGGAAGGCGAACTCGCTGATGCCGAACGACTTGACCGAAAGCAGTTGCAGCCAGTAAACGAGGATAGGCTTGTCGAAACGCAGCACGCCGTTCAGGTAGGTGGTGAGATAGTTTTTCGACACGAGCATCTCGCGCGTCGCCTCGCTGAACGCCCCCTCGTCCACGTCGAAAAGAGGCCCGGAGCCGATTCCTGCGAAAAAGCTGAGAAAAACGACCAACGCCAGCCCGGCAAGCAGGAGGCTTTTTGACGGCTTACAGGGTTCCGGTTTCATCGAAAGCAGTGCGAAAAAAACGTTGATAAAGCAGCGCGACCGTCACCGCGCCGAGCGCCGATCCGGCCACGACATCGCTCAGGTAGTGCTGGCAGAGCACGACGCGGCTCGCGGCAATCACGACGGCTGCGGCGATAAATGCTGGTCTCAAGCGCGGATAAAGGAGCGACAGGCTCAAGGCCGCGCTCAGGGCCGTCGCCGAATGGCCGGAGGGAAATGACTGCCAGGCGTGTTTGAGATGCCATCCGAACAGGTCGAATCCATAGATGCCCTGTTCCAGCAAAAGCTTCGGCCTCGCCCGGCAGAGGACGACTTTGATCACATCCGCCGTCAGCCCGGATACAGCGACCGTGCTGAAGAGGAGCAATCCGGTCGAGGAGATTCGCCGGTTCCGTTTACGCAGTCCCGCGAACAGCAGGAGACCGCCGACAAGATACCATTCCGATTGTCCCGCCCTGGTGACAGCTTTCCAGACGCTGTGCCAGGGACCAGAGTCGAACTGATGGAAATAGAGCGTCACTGGCTGGTCGAAGAGAAAAAAGGAGATGGCGCAAAAAAGCAGGGTTGCCAAAAGCAGCAAAAGTAGTGTCTGTCGTCGATCATTCATAGCGTCGTTCTCTGGTGCCTGAGCATCTGAAATGGGTTTCTGCATGTGCTGCCGGACAATCGCAAGGTAATGATTTTTGGCTTTTTCTGAATTTTATCCGCAGGAAGGAAGCTCGATATACAATTCTCGATCCACTTTTTTTTACAAAATCTATATTTTGACGTAAATAGACGATATTATGCGAAAAATCATGCGTCGCAAAATTTGTTGATTGTATACAAAAGAGTAATTTAAAATGTGTACGAGTTGATGCTTACTAATTATAATTGTCTTACGATCATGAAAAAGGTTGTTGATTCTAATGGAACCATGTCATTCGATGATTTTAACGGCAGTGAACATGGTGGCGCCGGTTTTTTCGATTTTTCAGCAGAACAAGGCGCTGCGTTTCATGAATTCATCCAGGCTGGCGGCAATCATCAGGCGGGTATTCAGAATATGATGGCTGGCGAGCTTGGTGCTTTTGCCGCCACCGGTGGCAAGGCGGCATCTGTTTCGGCGGCGGCTCCGACGCTCACTACCAAGGTTGTGAAGACCGTGGCCGATACAACGGCTCCGACCGTCGCGAGCTTCAGCCCGGTTGATGGAGGCGCAAGGGCCGATGTTGCGTCCAATATCACGGTAACGTTCAGCGAATCGGTAAAAGCTGGTAGTGGCTTGATAGAAATTCATGCCGGATCGGCTGCTGGCGCACTGGTTGAAAGTTTCGATGTGGCCACAAGCACACGGCTTGCCTTCTCGGCCAGCAAGCTGACCATCGATCCAACCGCGAACCTCGATTACGGCAAGGATTACTATGTGACCATCACTTCTGGCGCGGTCAAGGATCTTGCCGGAAACAGCTACGTCGGCACGACATCGTACGATTTCATGACCAAGGTTGCCGGTTCCACCTGGAGCACGGTTTCGGGACACGGCCTGCTCAACGTCGATTACATGCTCGAAACCGCCACGGGTGCCGTCATCAGCGACGCGCCGCTTTACGGTGATGGAACCGGCGTGTGGGACTGGGGTCTCAACAAGATTCAGGCGCCCGATGCATGGCAGGCGGGCTATACAGGGCAGGGCGTAGTGGTCGCCGTGGTCGATACCGGCGTTTTGTATACCCACGCCGATCTGGCCGGAAAGGTATGGACCAATACGGCGGAAATCGCGGGCAACGGTGTCGATGATGATCACAACGGTTACGTCGATGATATTTACGGTTATGATTTCGTCAACAAGGATGGCAATGCGCTGGACGACAACGGTCATGGCACGCATGTTTCAGGCATCATCGCTGGCTTGAAGAATGGTACCGGAGTGACCGGCGTGGCATACGGCGCCACCATCATGCCGGTCAAGGTGCTCGATGCGGCGGGCAGCGGCTCTTTTGCGAACGTCGCCGCCGGTATCATGTACGCGGTCAATAATGGCGCGGATGTGATCAATCTGTCGCTCGGCGCCTGGGGCGCGGTATCATCGACGGTCACCAGCGCCATCAACTATGCCATCAGCCACGGGGTTATCGTCTGCATGGCGTCGGGCAATGACGCGAAGCCGACGCCCGCCTATCCAGCCATACTCGCTGAGACTATTGGCGGCATCGCCGTTGGCGCGGTCAACAGCAGTACCGTGGTTGCCTCGTTCAGCGACGGAGCGGGTCTGGCGACGCCTTACGATTACGTCGAAGCGCCCGGCGTAACTATTTACAGCACTTACGTCAATGGCGGATACGCAGCAATGAGCGGCACCTCGATGGCGACGCCTTATACCGCAGGCGCGGCGGCGCTGCTTCTTTCCGCGCAGCCGAATTTCACGTCGAACTGGTCAACTGAGCAGCTCGAATCGATCATCACCTCGACGGCTATCTCCATGGGCGGCACGGCGCTGACCACCACCGGCGTGACCACGGCATCCACGCTCGCGGCAGCATCGGTTTCCAGCACGCTTCCGGAGATCGATCTCGCTCATCTCGGAATTATCGACTCCAGCGTGGATGTTCACCAGGTCGAGCTGACCGGCGTGGTTTCGGACGCTGAAATGTTTATGGTCTGAGTTTTCGAGACGTTCTTCGTCTCCGTTCTTTGAGTTTGGAAAGGGCGAAAAGGCAAGGTGTGGCCTTTTCGCCCTTTTTTTATCTGTCGCGCCGCAACCGCCGATGAAACCAATAGATGGCGCGGCGCATTGATCATATAGAATTATATTTTTTATGCACTATACCCGCATACATTGCAGTCAGTCATGTCCTCAAATCCTTCCGGCACGCCCTCAAAAGCCGTGCTGCTCCTTTCCTGCCCCGACCGCGTGGGGCTTGTCGCCCGGATCGCCCACTTCATCTACGAGCGCTGCGGGAACATCCTCGACCTCAACGAGCATGTCGATGTTGATGACCATCACTTCTTCCTGCGCGTCTCGTGGAGCCTCCAGAACTTCTCGATTCCGGCTGACGATCTTGAATCCGCCTTCGCGCCGCTGGCCCGCGAATTCGGCGCGGTCTGGCAGATTCGTCTCTCCGGCAAACGGAACCGGATGGCGGTGTTCGTCTCGAAATACGATCATTGCCTGCGCGAGATTCTCTGGCGGCACAGCCTCGGCGAGTTCGACATCGACATTCCGCTGATCGTCTCGAACCACGCCGACCTCGCACCGCTCGCCGGGCACCACGGCATCCCGTTTCACGTCATTCCCGTGACGGTGGAGCAGAAGGCGGAGGCCGAGCAACAACAGATGGCGCTCTGCGACGAGCACGGCATCGACACCATCGTGCTGGCGCGGTACATGCAGGTGCTTTCGCCGGAGTTCACCGGGCGCTGGCCGGGGCGCATCATCAACATCCACCACTCGTTTCTGCCCGCCTTCGTGGGCGGCAATCCCTACCGGCAGGCCTACGAGCGCGGCGTGAAGCTGATCGGCGCGACCAGCCATTACGTCACCGACGAGCTTGACGAGGGGCCGATCATCGAGCAGGACATCATCCGCATCTCGCACCGCGACACGCTCGACGACCTCGTGCGCAAGGGGCGCGACCTCGAACGCCTCGTACTGGCCCGCGCCCTGCGGCTGCACTGCGACCACCGGATTCTGGTCAACGGCCGCAAGACCGTCGTCTTCGACTGATCCCGTCCGGCGCGAGGACAATAATTTCGTACATTCAGATAGCCCCGGCGATCAAGCCGGAAGTGAACGAAGTTTTCCGAACAGACCTCCGCCGCACGCCAGATGAGCGACCATCACCACGACCATACCCACCACAGTCACGATCATATTCACGATCACGGTCATCACCATGACCACGATGATCACGACCACGAGCATCATCACGATCACGGTCACGCCGGCCATCACCACCACGCGGTCGGAAGCATTCAGACGGCATTTTTCATGAATGCCGGATTCACGATTCTTGAAGCGGTGGGCGGCGTCATGACCAACAGCACGGCGATCCTCGCCAACGCCGTGCACGACTTCGGCGACTCCATAGCGCTCGGACAGGCGTGGTACTTCGAAAAACTGTCGGTGCGTTCGGGCGACC
The DNA here is from genome assembly GCA_903901395.1 of uncultured Chlorobiales bacterium. Classification (GTDB taxonomy): domain Bacteria; phylum Bacteroidota; class Chlorobiia; order Chlorobiales; family Chlorobiaceae; genus Chlorobaculum. Next base: position 10,377 of record CAIUQW010000368.1, read on the forward strand.
ACCGCTACTCCTACGGCTACCAGCGCTTCTCGATCTTCGGCGCGCTCGTCAGCGCGATCATGATGCTCGCCAGCTCTTTCATGGTGCTCGTTCAGGCGATTCCGCGCCTGCTTCATCCCGAGCATCCGGACGCCAAAGGGATGGTCGCCTTCGCGCTCGCGGGCGTGGCGATCAACGCGCTCGCCATGCTGCGCCTCAGGGGGCAGAAGGGGATGAACGCCCGCGTCATCGCGCTGCACCTGCTCGAAGATGTGCTCGGCTGGCTCTCGGTGCTGCTCGTCTCGGTGGCGCTGCTTTTCTTCTCCGTGCCGCTGCTCGACCCGTTGCTCGCCATTTTCATCACGCTTTACATTCTCGGCGGCGTGGTGAAGAACCTCCGCTCGATGGTGCCGGTTTTCCTGCAAGCCGTGCCGCGCGACCTCAGCCTCGACAAGGTGGTTTCGGAGATTCAGGCGACGCCTCACGTGAGCGGCGTGCACCACGCGCACCTCTGGTCGCTCGACGGCGAGCGTACGGTTTTTACCGCCCACCTCGAACTCGACTGCGACATCGCCCCCGCCGAACACGCCCGCCTCAAGGAGGAAATCAGCGCCCTCGTCGCCCGCCACGGCATCTACCATTCAACCGTAGAACTCGAATACCCCGGCGAAGTGTGCCGCAACGAGCCGCGCAAACCGTAGGGGCGCGGCGATTTTATTAGGCTTTGCCCGATCCGTCCGATCAGTCGGATCAGACCGATCGGACGGATCTAACGGGTTA
>CAIUQW010000369.1 GCA_903901395.1 uncultured Chlorobiales bacterium
GGATCGGCGGCATACTGCTCTCAACGACGAGTTCCCGCAGACCGTTTATTATGCTAATGCTCCGAAACCAAAGGCCCCGGAAGCAGCCTGAACCAACTTAGCTTCCCAAAATAGCTGTCCTACGATTGGGGAGGGGTTCACTCAGCCCCAAGTGGTCGACTTCCGAGAAGCGGTTCGACGTAACTATAAACACGCTTCAACGCTTCAGCGTAAGACTGATCCAACAGCTTGACCAATGGCAAATCATTCCAGTGGGGGATTTGGGAAAGAAGAGCACTCATGGGTTAATGTTTGATGTTACTCGACCAATCTTCCACGCTATTTATCTGTGTTGTGATCTTTTGTACGTAATTTACTCAAGCGTTATCGGGGCGCAAAGCGTTAAGCGGTATTCAGCCGCAGTTCGAGGCTTTCAATGAAAACAAAATCAGTGCGATCTGATCTTTCTATTTGCATCATAATCGTGTAAATTGAAAAGAAAAGTTTCAAATTCCATGGTTATGGCAGCAGAATACCTGAATCGAATCATTGCTAACGAGGTTCAGCAGGGGCTGAGGCATTATCCGGTGACGGCGGTGGTTGGGCCTCGGCAGTGCGGGAAGTCAACGTTGATCAGGCATCTGGTCGCGTATGAGCGTCCACTGGTTTATCTCGACCTCGAACGGCCTTCCGACCTCAGCAAGCTCGACGATCCCGAATGGTTTTTGCAGAATCAGAAAGGCAACCTGGTCTGCATCGACGAGGTGCAGCGCAAGCCGGAGCTTTTTCCGCTCATTCGCTCTCTTGTGGACGAGTGGGGTGAAAACGGCCATTTTCTGGTGCTGGGTTCGGCGTCCCGCGATCTGCTGATGCAGAGTTCGGAATCGCTTGCCGGACGAATCACCTATAAACGGCTGACCCCTTTTTTATGGGAGGAGATCAAGGGACGGGCAACAATTTCGGAGTACCTTTCGCGAGGCGGGTTTCCGAGAAGTCTTTTGCAGGAGGATGGGGAGGTTTCGTTCGCGTGGAGGGAGGATTTCATCACCACCTTTCTTGAGCGCGATCTGATGCAGTGGAACGGTTTTGCGCCTGCGACGATGCGCCGACTCTGGCAGATGCTCGCGCACAACAACGGGCAGATGCTCAATCTTTCCACCATCGGAGGTTCGCTCGGCGTCAGTCACACCACGGTGAGGAATTACCTCGATCTTCTGCAACAGACTTACATGGTGAGCGTGCTGCCGCCATTGCTTGCCAACACCGGCAAACGGCTGATCCGATCTCCGAAAGTGTATGTGGCCGATACCGGCATGGTCGCGGCGCTGCTCGGGCTTCGGGATTTCAACCAGATTGCGGGTCATCCGGTGTTTGGTTCGCTGTGGGAAACGCTGGTGCTGCTCAATATTCAGGGGATGTTTCCGGCTGCTGAACTGTGTTATTATCGGACAAGTGGCGGGGCGGAGGTGGATATCGTCATGCAGCACTCTGGCAGGCGTATCGCCATAGAGTGCAAGGCGTCCGTCGCTCCGGCGCTGACCAGAGGAAACAATACCGCCATAGCCGATCTGGCTCCCGACCACACCTTTGTTGTGGCACCGGTTGCAGAGGCTTATCCACTGAAGCTGGGCGTGACGGTCGCGGGCCTTTCGGAACTGATCGACGGGATCGCGAAACTTTTGGCTTGAGTTTGTAGCGCCTTTGCCGCGCAAAGCGGTATAAATGTCTCGAAGGCTGCCAAGCAGGCGCTCGGCGCTCCCAGCAAAAACAAAAAAGCCGCTCCCGACAGGTCGGGGCGGCTTTTTTTTGCGTTGATCCGGCGATTAACCGAAATCAGTAGCGGTAGTGTTCGGGCTTGTAGGGGCCTTCGACCGGGACGCTGATGTAGTCGGCCTGCTCCTGGGTGAGCGTGGTCAGCTTGACGCCGATCTGGCCGAGGTGCAGGCGGGCCACCTCTTCGTCGAGCTGCTTGGGCAGACGATAGACGTCGACCTTGTAGTCGTTCTGCCAGAGTTCGATCTGGGCGAGGGTCTGGTTGGTGAAGGAGTTGCTCATCACGAACGACGGGTGGCCAGTGGCGCAGCCGAGGTTCACCAGGCGGCCTTCGGCGAGCAGGTACATGCAGTTGCCGTTCTCGAAGACGTACTTGTCAACCTGCGGCTTGATGTTGATTCTGGTCGCGCCCGCGAAGTTGTTGAGCGCATCGACCTGAATCTCGTTGTCGAAGTGGCCGATGTTGCAGACAATCGCTTCGTCGCGCATCTGCTTGATGTGGTCGAGGGTGATGACGTCTTTGTTGCCGGTGGTGGTGACGAAGATGTTGCCCTCTTTGACGGCATCTTCCATCGTGGTGACCTCGAATCCCTCCATCGCGGCCTGCAAGGCGCAGATCGGGTCGATCTCGGTGACGATCACGCGAGCGCCGTAGGTGCGCATCGAGTGGGCGCAGCCTTTACCCACGTCGCCGTAGCCAAGCACGACGACCACTTTACCGGCGATCATGACGTCGGTGGCGCGCTTGATGCCGTCGGCGAGCGATTCGCGGCAGCCGTAGAGGTTGTCGAACTTCGACTTGGTGACC
>CAIUQW010000370.1 GCA_903901395.1 uncultured Chlorobiales bacterium
AGTAGCCCTGCGCAACATTCGAGACGAGCGTCGTGCGCACGGCCCGCGCCGCGTCGGTACTGCGCAGATACTCCGCGACAGCAGCCTTTTTTGCGTTGCGCAGCTTCGCCCAGATGTCCGCCTCCCACGAGACGTTGAGCTCCGCCGTGTAGCTCCGGCTGGTGCGCTCCTGCCCCTTGTTCGCCGTCGAGCTGTTTTCCGACGCTCGCGAATAGTTCTCGGTCGCGCTGAAATCAACCGATGGCAGGAACCACAGCTTCGCCACGTCGAGCGACTTGCCCGCATAGTCGATGTTCTTCATCGCGATGAGCAGGTCGTGATTGTTCGCCACGGCGCTGTCGATCAGTTCGAGCAGCTCGGAATCGGCGAAGAACTGCCGGTATGGCACCGTGGCCAAATCCTTGCCAGCCTCCGCCTGTCCGGGATACGTGGCCGGAAGCTGCGTATCGGGACGGCGATACTCTTTGACGGGACTGCACGCCGACAGGCCGGTGACGAGAAGCGAGATAGAGAATAGCGGTAACGCGCGTTTCATGCCTTGATTCTGGTTTTTCATTCGTGCGAACCCTCCTTCTTCAACTGCTCTTCGAGCAAGGTTCCGGCTTCGACAATCTCCGCCGCCGGGCCGGTGAAGCGCTCCTGCAATCCCTGGAAGGCCACGAAGAGCACCGGCACCACCATGATGCCGAGCACCATGCCGACAAACATGCCGCCGATGGCCGACGCGCCGATCGAGTGGTTGCCCATCGCCGCCGGGCCGGTCACGAAGAGCAGCGGCAAGAGACCCGCCACGAAGGCGAGCGAAGTCATCAGGATGGGGCGCAGCCTCGCCTTAGCCCCCTCCATCGCCGCATCGACGAGCGACATGCCCGCCACGCGCCGCTGAAGCGCGAACTCGACGATCAGAATCGCGTTCTTGGCGAGCAGACCGATCAGCATGATGATCGCCACCTGTACGTAGATATTGTTCTCGATTCCCGCCAGCTTGATGCCGAGAAAGACGCCGAGCAGGCCGGTCGGAATAGAGAACATCACCGCCAGCGGCAACAGGTAGCTCTCGTAGAGCGCCGAGAGCAGGAAGTAGACGAACACCACCGAGAGCAGGAAGATGAATATCAGACCGCCGGAGGATTCGATCTCCTCGCGGCTCTGCCCCTTCCAGTCGTAGGTGAAGCCCGCTGGCAGGCTCGTGCGCGACACTTCGTCAACCGCCTTGATCGCCTGGCCGGTGCTGAAGCCGGGCTTGACGATGGCGTTGATTGAGATAGCGTTGAAGAGGTTGAAGTGATCGACCGCGTCCGGCCCGTAGACCTTTTTCAGCGAAACCACGGAGGTGACCGGCACCATCTGGCCGCTTGTGCTCTTGACGAAGATACCGTTCAGCGACTCGGGCGTCCGGCGGTCGTCGGTCTCGGCCTGCATCACCACGCGGAAATATTTGCCGAAGCGGTTGAAATCCGATGCCTGCTGGCTGCCGTAATAGGCCTGAAGAACGGTCATCAGATCCTTGACGCTGACGCCGAGATCTGCGGCCTTGACGTTATCCACCACCAGCTCGTACTGCGGATAGGTCGCCTTGAAGGTGGTGAAGGCCGCCGCGATTTCCGGGCGTTTCATCAGCGCGCCGATGAACTCCTTGGAAACGCCGTCGAACTTGTGAAGGTCGCCGCCGCTCCTGTCCTGCAACACCAGTTCCAGACCGCTGACCGTGCCGAAACCGGGCACCGTCGGCATCGAGAGCACGAAGAAGTTGCCCTCCTTGATCGGGCTGAGCTTCTTGTTGATGAGTCCGAGAAGCTCCTTCAGATCACGCACCTGTCCGCGCTCCTTCAAGTCTTTGAGCTGCATGAACATCAAGCCTGCGGAGG
>CAIUQW010000371.1 GCA_903901395.1 uncultured Chlorobiales bacterium
GATCATTTCGAGCAGCGTAGTTTTGCCGGAGCCGTTCGGGCCGATGATACCGATGCGGTCGCCCTTTTCGAGCATGTAATCAAAATCCCGAAGCAGAATCTTCGAGTCGTACGATTTCGACACGTCGTGGAACTCGACGATCTTCGCGCCGAGCCGCTCCGCACCGAAGCCGATCTCCATCTCCTGCTTCTTCTCCTTCGCCGGAGCGTAGACCAGCGCCTCGGCCCGCTGCATTCGCGCCTTCTGCTTGGTGGTGCGGGCCTTCGCGCCGGTGCGCATCCACTCCAGCTCCTGCTTTGCGAGGGCATTGCGCTTGCGCTCGTCGCGAATCTCCTGCGCTTCCTCTTCCTCCTTCTGCACGAGGTAGCTTGCGTAGCCGCCGGTGTAGGTGAGCGCCGTGCGTCCGTCAAGCTCGATCATGCGCGTGGCCACGCGGTCGAGGAAGTAGCGGTCGTGCGTAATCAGGATTACCGCGCCAGCGTAACGCTTGATGTAATTTTCAAGCCACTCGACGCTGTCTGCATCGAGATGGTTGGTCGGCTCGTCGAGAATGAGCGCGTCGCTCGGCACCACGAGGGCGTGGGCGAGCGCCACGCGCTTGCGCTGGCCGCCGGAGAGCGTGCCCATTTTCGCTGTCAGATCGTTAAGACCGAGCTTGCCAAGCACCGACTTGGCGTTCGACTCCAAATCCCACGCGCCGCTCACGTCAAGCTCGTGCGACAGGTTCGTCACCTTCTCGATCAGCGCGGTCTGGTCGCCCTCGGTATGATCGAGCGCCTCAAGGGCCAGCTCGTACTCGCAAATCAGCGCCATCACCTTGTCGCCCGACTTGAGCACCGCTTCGAGCACCGTATCCTCGGGATTGTAGGGCGAGTCCTGCGGAAGGTAGGAGATTTTCTTTTCCTTCGACACCATCACCTTTCCGGCATCGGGCGTCTCGGCTCCGGCCAGAATCTTCATCAGCGTGCTCTTGCCGCTGCCGTTCGCGCCGATGATGCCAATCTTGTCGCGGTCATCGATGCCGAACGACACCTCCTCGAACAGCGTTTTCAACCCGTACGACTTGCCAATCCCCTCGACCGTCAGTAAAATCATCTCTGCCCCTGTTTAGCCCTGAAAAAGCCTCAATATAGGGTATTGCAGCGGTAACTGCGCGGCCTCATTCTCATCGAACTCGGACCGGCACTTGCAACCTGCCGGATTTTGACTGGCACCGTGCCGTCATTGCGAGGAGCATAGCGACGTGGCAATCCATTTTATGTGGAAACGTATGGATTGCTTCGCTTTGCTCGCAATGACGGAAAACATGGATCCGATAAGAGTGGAAACGGGTAACTTTTTCGATAAGTCCGTCAGGCTGCTAACAGGCGCTTTCGAGCCACCAGGAGCGTACCGGCTATTCCATCGCTCAGAATCCGGCCTCGTTGAGGCGGCGGAAGGCATCGCACCCTTTCTGCATCCCGTTGTCGCACGCCTTGCCGTACCACTCCTTCGCGGCGGCTTTGTCCTGCCTCACCCCCTGACCATTTTCATAAGCCTGTCCAAGCAGAAAGTCCGCTTTCGCGTTCCCCTTCTCGGCGGCGAGGCGATACCACTTCAGCGACTCGGCGATGTCCTGGCGCACGCCCTGACCGTTGACGTACATATCGCCAAGCTCGACCTGCGCTTCGGGATAGCCCTTGTCGGCAATCGCCCGGAACAATTTTGCCGACTCGATGTAATCCTGCCTCACGCCATTGCCTTCGCGATACATCTGCGCGAGCTTGAATTGCGCCGAGATATCGCCCTTATCGGCGGCCAGTTTGAACCATTTCGCCGCTTCAGGATAATCCTGCGCAACACCATCGCCCTTGGAATACATCAGTCCAAGATTATACTGCGCCGTCGAATTGCCATCCTCGGCTTTCCGCCGCCACTCGGCAACTTGCTTTGATGATGGAGGTTCCGCCGACGCATCAAGTGAAGTAAATGCAATAAATGCTGCAAACAACGTAATGACAGTTCGTTTCATATGAATTATCTGTTTTTGGATTGTTTTGGGTCGTCCATGATGCCTTCAACTTGCCATACTACATCGCAGGACAGACACATGCATGAAATTCGAAGAAAGGAACAGCGCTGATTATTACAGCACCAGAAAATCAGGATTCGCCGTATTAACAGCTTCCATCTGCCTGATACGACTCTATAATTTTCTTATTAATACGGCCATTAAAATTCTCAAAAAATTGCCCCGGACTTCAGTCCGGGGTATGCAGATAAAACAAAATTAATAAAGGCTTTAGCCTAATTTCTTACAATGAC
>CAIUQW010000372.1 GCA_903901395.1 uncultured Chlorobiales bacterium
TATATAAGGTGCTCTTTGCTGGAAAACCCGTTAAGCGTGAAAAACTACCTCAAGAACCGGTATCTTTTGATTTTTCCTTACTATATTGCTCCATTAAAGTCTCCGGCTGAAAGGCTGTCTGTCACTATTGTTCAACAGTACCGGCATGTTTCCACTTGTTTATGAAATCAATACGAGAGTCTGGCTGAAGGAGATTTCGGCGAGGCTGGGCCATCCGGTCACCCTCGAACAGGTGCCCGATGAAGAGCTTCAGATACTGCTCGACGGCAAGTTCTCGATGGTGTGGCTCATGGGTGTCTGGAAGCCAAGCCGTTACAGCGCGGCCATCGCCGCTTCGCACCGGGGGCTTCGACCGGAGCTACTCGATCACCTCAAGGATCTTTTACCAGAGGATATCGTCAGTTCGCCCTATTCAATCCCCGCCTATGAGGTCAGCGAGGCTATCGGCGGTCACGATGCGCTCGTGGGGTTCCGCAAGCGGCTCGCCGCCAAAGGCATCGGTTTGATGCTTGATTTCGTACCGAACCACATGGCGCTCGATAATCGCTGGCTGCCCGAGCATCCCGAACTGTTTGTCACCATCTCGAAGCACGAACAGTGCCACGATCCATCATCCTGCTTTGAATATACAAGAGGCAAGTATCTCGCTCACGGCAAAGACCCGTATTTTCCGCCCTGGACGGACACTTTACAGCTCAACTACGCAAATCCGGCCACGCACGAGATGATGATTCACAATCTTTCGCACATCAGCGATCTGTGCGATGGCGTACGGTGTGACGTGGCCATGCTGATTCTGAAGGATGTGTTCAACACCACATGGGGCAATCTGGCTGGAAAAATGACCGAAGAGTTCTGGCCGAAGGCGATTCAGGCGATCCGGCACAAGCATCCGAAGTTTCTCTTTCTTGCTGAATCGTACTGGAACCGCGAGTGGGAGTTGCAGCAGATGGGATTCGATTTCACCTACGACAAGCCATTTTACGACTATCTCGGCGCTTCGCCAGTCAATGTTCCAAAGCTCAAGGATCACCTGCTTGGTGACTGGAACTACCAGAAACATCTGTGCCGGTTCATCGAAAATCACGACGAAGTTCGCGCCTCGGAGCGGTTCGGTCCTAACCATGCGGTCGCTGCGCTGGTGATGCTTACCTCGCCAGGCATGAATCTGATTTACCAGGGTCAACTGCTTGGCCTGAAGAAAAAAATCCCGGTGCAGCTCATTCGCCATTCGCGGGAACCTTCGCACAAGGCGCTTTTGCATCTCTATCTCAAGCTGTTCGAGTTTCACAGCGACAAGGTGTTTCAGGAGGGCCGTACCGAATGGCTCGAACTGAACACGAACGGCCAGTCGCTCTGTTTCGGCTACTGCCGGACGGTTCCGGGCGTGCATGCTTTCATCCTCGCCAACTTCTCGGCGACGGGCATCGATACGCGCTTCAGCCATCCGGCGCTTGCAGGGCTGGACGAGTCGTCGATCACGGCCTTTTCGACGCGCTTTCCGGAGCATCCGCATGAGCGTCAGATCGGTGATTCATCGCTGAGCATCCGTCTTGCGCCTCATGAAGGAGTTCTCCTCATGGCAAAGACGAATTGACAGGGGTGTCCACTTTTTTTTCACTATCTCATTTCTGAACGCTTATTCATGAACTTCCATACTGCTGCCATCCCCTGCCAGACGACCCGTCCGATTGAGATTATCGACATCACCACCGACGTACGTGCGGCGCTCGAAGCCACCGGGCTGCAACAGGGCACGATCACGCTGCTCAGCCGACACACCACCGCCTGTATCAACATCAATGAGCGGGAAGAGCGGCTGCAGAAAGACATGGCCACCTTTCTGAAACGATTCATCCCGAAAGACGGCGACTGGCTGCACAACCTCGAAACCATCGATGGCCGCGACAACGCCCATTCGCATCTGCTCGGACTTTTCATGAACAGCTCCGAAACGATTCCCTTTTCCGAGGGAAAGCTGATGCTTGGCGAGTGGCAGTCGATTTTCTTCATCGAACTCGACGGCCCGCGACCGAAACGCGAGGTTTTGGTGCACATCCAGGGGGAATGATGGACACCGATATCGCTGCCGGAGTGAAAAAATTCATTTCGATTCCGACTGAAATCGCTTGATAAATCTGGGTTGATTATGATGTTATTCCGAGCGTAGCAAAGAATCCAGAACTCTTTGTTTCGTAATAAGATGGATTCTTCATTTCGCTTCGCTCATTCAGAATGACAAATCTTTTTCCGAGAGTTCTTCGCGATAGTTTATTACTGGATTAATAACGATCTGAGTGAAGATCGATATAATCCTATGATCGCATGTTCAGTGCAGGAACCGTGAGCCGATCCGGGAGGTTAGAGAAAAACACAAGTACTTCCGCATTAACATCATCCCGTCATCTATGACCGACCTCGTTGCGACCTCGGGTACGATAGCGCAGGCTTATCCGCTGCTGTCGGCGATCCATTCACCTGCCGATCTCAAAAAGCTCAGTATGCACGAGCTTGAGCTGGTCGCTGCCGAGTGCCGCAAGCGGGTGATTGAATTGGTTTCGCAGAACGGCGGGCACTTCGGTTCGAGCCTCGGCGTGACAGAGCTGACCGTGGCGCTGCACTACGTCTATAACAGCCCGACCGACCGGATTGTGTGGGACGTGGGTCATCAGGCGTACGTGCACAAGATTCTCACGGGCCGCATGGCGCAGATGGACACCAACCGCCGCTACCACGGGCTGGCGGGATTCCCGAAACGCAGCGAAAGCCCGCACGACGCCTTCGACACCGGCCACGCCTCGACCTCGATTTCGGCAGCGGCGGGCATGGCGGCGGCGCGAGACCTGGCCGGGCGGAAGGAGAAGGTGGTGGCGATCATCGGCGACGGAAGCCTCACTGGCGGCATGGCCTTCGAGGCAATGAACCACCTCGGCGATATCAAGTCCGACGTGCTGGTGATTCTCAACGACAACCAGATGGCGATTTCGCCAAGCACCGGCGGCCTGAAGACCTACCTGGTCAACCTGCCGCTGAACAAGGCATACAACCGGATGAGGAAGTTTATCTGGGACAGCATCTCATTGATGCACAACGACTTCGGCGACACGGCCAGAACCGCCGTGCACCGCATCGAGGATGGCATCAAGGCCGCGTTCACCCCCGGCGCGTACTTCGAGGCGCTCGGGTTCCGCTACTTCGGCCCCATCGACGGCCACAATATCGAGCAGCTCACCAAGGCGCTGCGTGAGATGCGCTCGCTGCATCATCCCAAACTACTGCACGTCATTACGACGAAGGGCAAGGGGTTCAAGCCCGCCGAGGATAACCAGCCCAAGTGGCACGCCAGCGCGGGCGGCTTTGACATCGAGACCGGCAAAAACATCAATGCTCCCGGCAAACCTGCCAAACAAAAGTATCAGGAGGTGTTCGGCGAAGCGCTGGTGGAGCTGGCGCTGAAAGACCCAACCATCACCGCGATCACGGCCGCCATGCCGAGCGGCACCTCGCTCGATCTCTTCCAGCAGGCCATTCCGTCGCGTTTTTTTGACGTGGGCATCGCCGAGCAGCATGCCGTCACCTTCGCGGCGGGGCTGGCCTGCGGCGGTTTCAAACCGGTGTTTGCCGTCTATTCGACTTTCCTGCAACGCGCCTACGACCAGCTGATCCACGACGTGGCGCTGCAAAATTTGCACGTGATTTTCGCCATCGACCGCGCGGGCCTCGTCGGCGAGGATGGCCCGACGCACCACGGCGCGTTCGACCTCTCGTATCTGAACGCCGTGCCGCACCTGACGGTGATGGCCCCCGGCGACGAACAGGAGCTGCGCAACATGCTCTACACGGCGCTCTACGATATCAAGGGGCCGGTCGCGATCCGCTACCCGCGCGGCAGCGGCAGCGGCGCGGTGCTGCACAAGGAGTTCACGCCGATTCCGGTCGGCAAGGGGCGAGTGCTGCGGGACGGCAAATCGGTGGCACTGCTCGGCATCGGCACCATGAGCAGGCGGGCGCTCGAAACCGCCGCGCTGCTCGAAGCGGCGGGCCTCGACCCGCTGGTGTGCGACATGCGCTTCCTCAAGCCGCTCGACACGGAGATGATCGACATGGCCACCTCACGCTGCACGCACATCGTCACCATCGAGGAGAACAGCATCATCGGCGGCTTCGGCAACAGCGTCGTCAACTATCTGAATCACGCCCACCCCGGCGTGAAGTGCATCACCTTCGGTCTGCCGGACGACTTCGTCACCCACGGCAGCATGGAAGAACTTTACCACGAGATCGGCCTCGACGCCGGAAGCCTGTCAGGCAAGATTCTGGAGTTTTACGGGAAGAAGGGGTAGGGCAAGGAGCGGCAGGGCTGACAGGTCAGATCAATTTGAGGTAACAGGATATTCTTCCGTAGGGGCAACCCTCGCGGTTGCCTGTATTTCGAGGTGAATTAGGGCAACCGCGAGGGTTGCCCCTACAACGCCACGCCAAACGGCAGCATCGGCAGAACGAGCATTATCGCCCGCAACGTCACGTTGGCGAAGATTCCTGCCAGCACGTCGTCGGTCATGATGCCCCATCCGCCGGGAAGGCGTTGCGCCCAATCGACCGGGCCGGGTTTGAGGATGTCGAAGAGCCTGAAGAGGATGAACGCCAGCAGCACCGTGATTGGCGAGAACGGGATGAAAAGCAACGCGATCCATTGCCCGGCGACCTCGTCGATCACCGCCTGCGACGGGTCTTCGCCGTACTCCTCCTCCATCACGCCGCCCGCCCATACGCCGAGGGCGACGGAGAGCAGAATCATCGGCACGTGCACAAGCGGTTCGCGAATCGCGGGAAGGTAGAGGTAGACAAGCGCGGCGCCTGCGCTGCCAACGGTGCCCGGCGCGAGCGGCGCGTAACCGAGGCCGAAGGCGCTTCCGATGACTCTGGCCGTCCACTTCCGCATCGGCTCAGCGGCCTCCTGGCGGGTTGCGGAGGAGGAGGCTCCGGTTGCTGACGAGGTAGGAGACGCCCGTCCAGACCGTGAAGAGCGTGATGGCGAGCATTGTGTAGTCGAGCCAGGGCGATTTCAAAATCTCATCCATGATCGCCGCAACCTTCGGGCCGAAAAAGCTCTTCTCCTTCAGGAAGATGAAGAGCATGACGATGTAGGCGAAGAGGTTCTGCGCGAGAGTTTTGTACTTGGCCTCCTGGCTGGTCACCACGGGGTGGTCGATGTGCTCCGCATAGACGCGCAGCCCCGTGACCATAATGTCGCGGGCGGCCACCAGCAGCACCATCCAGAGCGCCAGATAGCCTTCCCAGACATAGAGGAGAAACGCCGAGGTGATGAGCAGCTTGTCGGCGAGTGGATCGAGGAACGCGCCGAGCCGCGTGATCTGCCCATACTTGCGCGCGTGGTAGCCATCATAAATATCGGTCAGCGAGGCAACGAGGAATACGACGATTCCTATCAGCTTGTACCACGCGCCGGGCTGCATGAGCAGCAGCACGAAAACCGGCACAAGAACGATTCGCAATATGGTGAGCTGGTTGGAAAAGGTCATTGCCGTTAAGAAACCTGTTGAAAACCGCGCTTCGCGCGAACGCCGCAAGGGCACAAGATATATTTTCCCGCTCTTTTTTTCAATGCCCGCATCAACCCAAAAAAACGGAAATCACACGCCGCCTCACCGCATCTCCACCACCGTCACGCCCGCGCCGCCCTCCTGCCAGTCGCCGAGGCGGAAGCTCTTGACGCGCGGGTGCTGTTTGAGGAATTCGGAGGTGCGCAGCCGGAGCGCTCCCGAACCTTTGCCGTGGACGATCGTGCCCGACGGCATCCGGTGCACGGCCAGTGCGTCGATGAAGCGCCCGATCTCGGCAATCGCCTCGTCGCCAGTCAGACCGCGCAGGTCGAGCCGCGTGGATTCGAGCGGCGTCGATTGCACCGACCAGCTCTTGCCCGCCGCCGCGCCAGTCGTCGCCTCCTTTTGCAGCTTTTTGGCTCCGGCGCGGGAAATCTTCTCCAGCCCGCGTAGCGCGGTGGTGAGCCGGAAGTTGCCGCACTGCACCACGGCGGAGTCGCCCTGAATCGACTCCACCTCGCCGCTGGTGTTGGTGTCGCCGATCCTGACCGTGTCGCCGGGGCGGATGCTCAGATCCGCCGCCGGTGCGAGTTCGCGCTCCACGGCCTCCTCTTTGGACGAAGCCTCCTGCTTCATACCGGCCAGCCGCGTCCGCGCCTTGCGAAGCGCCGCCTCGTCGCCGGGATGCTCTTTCACCTCGCGCACCAGATCGCGAATCTCCTTGCGGGCCTGTTCGAGCTGCCGGTTCAGGTCGCGCAGGCCGCGGCTTTTCAACTCCTGCGACTTTTTGCGCAGCTCGGCTTTTTCCGAGGCGATGGAGTCGCGCATCGTCTCGATCTCCCGGCGCTCCTTTTCGAGGCCATCGCCAAGCTGGCGGTTGCGCTCGACGCCTTGCCGGAAATCCTCAATCATCTCCTCCAGCCCCGCGTGGCCGCCCGCGAGGAAGCCCGTTGCGCGGCTGACGATCTCCTCCGAAAAGCCCATGCGCCGCATCATCGCGAA
>CAIUQW010000373.1 GCA_903901395.1 uncultured Chlorobiales bacterium
TGCCGTGACCTGCGCGGCTCCGTGGCCGTAAGCTTTGGCCTTGACGATGCCCATGATGCGGCACTCTGGCCCGGTGATGGCGCGGATGCAGGCGAGGTGGTGGCGCAGGTTGCCGAGCGAAATGAGCGCTTCCGAGAGATTGGGGCCGTTCGGCGCGGCGGTGGAGTTCTGATCGTTATCGGCGCTCAAAAGAGTGTCTGTCGGTTGAGGTTCATGCCGGAAGCCGGACATGCTCTAAAAAAACGCTTTTTGCGCCAGATTGTCAAAACAATGGCGAACAGCTGACGGAAATCGGCAATTATTGTTATATGTATTATTATTCCTGAAAAATCCATCATCAGAGCATCGAGCGCCATGATCAACGATATTTTCGACATTTCGGACAACACTCCGCTGGTTCCCATCAAGCAGCTCACCCGGCAGAAACGAGCACGGTTCATGGCGAAGCTCGAATACATGAATCCCTGCTTTTCGCACTACTGCCGAGTTTCGGCGGCTATCGTGCGCGATGCCGAGGCGCGGGAGCTGATCCATCCCGGCATGACGCTCGTGGACTGGACCTTCGGCACGAGCGGCATTGCTCTCGCGATGGCTGCCGTCAGCCGGGGCTACAAGCTCTTGCTTGCCGCGCCGGACAACATCTGTCGCGAAAAGCAGGATGTGCTCCGGGCGCTTGGCGCGGAGCTGGTGCTCACCCCGTCCGAGGCGCTGCCCGGCGATATGCAGAGCTGCGTGCATGTGGCCGAGAACCTCGTCCGCACGCTGCCGCACGCCTGGTTCGCCAACATGTACGAAAATCCGGTGAGCCGCCAGGTGCATCTGGAGAGCACCGGGCCGGAGATTTTCAACCAGACTGATGGAAAGGTGACGCACGTTTTCGTGCCGATGGCTTCCGGCGCGATGATCTCCGGGATCGGGCGCTACTTCAAATCGGTCAATCCGAATGTGCAGATCATCGGCGTCGAACCTGGAGGCTCGGTCTATGGCGACCTGCACGCCGGTAAAAAACAGGGATGCGCTGCTTCGTTCCAGCTCGAAGATATTGGCTCGGTCAGGCCGACCTCCTTCTGGGATCCCGAGGTGATCGACCGGATCGTGCAGGTGAGCGACGCCGACGCTTTCAACTGTGGCCGCGAATTGCTGCGGGCCGAGGCGGTTTTCGCGGGCGGAGCCTCCGGCGCGGCGATGGCCGCCGCTCTCCGCGAGGGCGACTCTTTAGGCGACGATGCGCTGGTGGTGGTGATGATGACCGACTTCGGCGGTTACGATCTGTCGCGCATGTACAGCGACGACTGGATGCGGCGGCAGGGATTCTATCGCAAATCAAAAACGGCGCTCGACCAGATCACCGCCGACGACATTCTGCAACGCAAGGCCCGCAAAGACCTTATTTTCGCCCAGCCCGAAGAGACGCTGGCCCAGGTGTTCGAAACGATGAAGCAGAACGACGTGTCGCAGATGCCCATCGTCTCCTTCGGCGCGCCCATCGGCAGCATCAGCGAAAACAAGATTCTCTCCATCCTCATCGAGAACGACTCGGCCATGAACGCCAAGGTGGTCGCCTTCATGGAAAAGCCCTTCCCGGTCTGCCAGCCCGACGCCACCATCTCAGAACTCTCGGAAAAATTGCAGGCAAACGCCTCCGGTGTGCTCATCAGCCTGAGCGACGGACGACTGCAACTCCTTAACAAATCAGACCTTATCGATGCGCTGACCCACAAGTGAATTCGTCAATATTTATGTGTTGTTTTTTTGAGGTGATTTACTTATCTAAGCACTCCTGAGCAGAGAGCTTTCACGGAGCCATCCTCATCGATGGCCTCCCCACGCCTGCCTGCTGAAGCCGCATTTCTCCGGAGATATGGCATGATCGACGGAGTGAACCGGGCGACCGTCCCGGAACCTGTTCAGGATAA
>CAIUQW010000374.1 GCA_903901395.1 uncultured Chlorobiales bacterium
AAATCGACCACCGATCCAAGTTCTTTCCGCGCTTTTTTCACATTTGTTTCGGCCGCCTCGTCATTGGGCACCACGGTCAGGAGGGTGAGCGGATTGGCGCATTTTTTCTCCCGCATCATCACCGCCAGTTCGAGCACCCGTTCGGATGGCTTGCCTTCGGCGATCGGCAGCAGAATCTGCTCGCCGGGCCCCTCCGTTTCGCGCTCGACTCCGGCAAGCGCATCGCTCTCTTCCAGCGCCAGCTTCTTCGAGGCGGCCTCAGTTGCCAGCGACGCCACGATGCAGGTGACGAGGATGAGGATGATGGTGCCGTTGAGAATGTTCAGATCGATGATGCGCGCCTGGTAGCCGACGAGGATGATGGCAATGGTGGCGGCGGCGTGCGAGCTGCTCAGCCCGAAGATGATCTGCCCCTGCGCCCTGGTGTAGCCAAGCAGTTGGCGGGTCGAGAGGGCAGCGAGCCACTTTCCGGCGAGCGCCACGATGGTCAGAACCGCGGCGATGATCAGCGCCATCGGGCTGCTCATGATCACCCTCAGGTCAACCAGCATGCCGACGCTGATGAGGAAAAAGGGAATGAAGAGCGAATTGCCGATAAACTCGATGCGGTTCATGAGCGCCGAGGCGTTCGGAATCAGCGGATTGAGCGCGAGTCCCGCCGCGAAAGCGCCGACAATCGGTTCGAGTCCGGCAACCTTGGCGAGGAAGGCGGAGAAGAAGACGGCGGCCAGCACGAAGATATAGTGAGCATGTTTCTCGTTTTCGAGCCGGGTGAAAAACCAGCGTGCGATAGCTGGCAGCACGAGAAAGACGATGAGCGAGAATACGGTAAACGAAATGGCGAGGTGCAGCCAGAAGCTCTGGTCGAGACTGCCGCGGCTGTAGTTTATGATGAGCGCCAGAATGATCAGCACCGCCGTATCGGTCAGAATCGTACCGCCCACAGTGATCGCCACCGCCTGGTTTTTCGAGACGCCCATGCGGCTGGCAATCGGATAGGCGACCAGCGTGTGCGTCGCGAACATGCTGGCTGTCAGAAGGCTGGTGCTCAGCGGGTAGTTGAGCAGGTAGCGGCAGACCGGATAACCGACGGCAATGGGAATGGCGAAGGTCAGGAGGCCGAACAGGAGGCTTTTGTGCCGATTTTTCCTGAAATCGTTGACATCGAGTTCGAGTCCGGCGATGAAGAGAATGTAGAGCAGCCCGATGGTCGAGAACAGCTCCACCGCCGAGCTTTTTTCAAGCAGATTCAGGCTGTGCGGCCCGATGAGAACGCCCGAGAGGATCAGCCCCACCGTGCCGGGAATGTTGAACCGCTTGAAGACAATCGGTGCGAGCAGGATGATGAACAGCACGAGCGAAAAGACCAGTACGGGATTGGTCAACGGCAAGTGGAATTCCTGAAGAAGCTGCCGGTAATAGGGTTCCATAGGCTTGCGTCCGCTTCGGGTTTGGTTTGTTGACCGCAGGGCGACCGGCTTGAATTTAAGCAATTTAATTGAATGCAGATAGCACATGCCTCAGACTGCATCGTCGGTTGTTTTCGGTATGATTGTTGTGATGATGATCGCAAAGAACTTAATAAAATAAAGTAAGCGTAATATGTTGATTTTTCTCTTCCCGTCATTGCGAGACACCCGTATCCGGCACGATACCGCACACGGACATTCAACAGTGTGTATATTTGTTC